>JAAZBK010000141.1 GCA_012513855.1 Acidimicrobiales bacterium | reverse complement strand
GGCGGTGCGGTCTATGAGCCGAAGTGGGACGGCTACCGCATCGTCGCTGTCCGCGACGACAGCGGTGTCCGGTTGTGGTCGCGGCAGGGCAAAGACCTGACATCCAGGTTCCCCGACTTGGCCGAGGCGGTCGTCTCTCAGGTGCAGCCGGGGACGGTCATCGACGCTGAGGCGGTCATCTGGAACCGTGACCGGCTCGACTTCGACCTGCTGCAGCGCCGGCTGGTCAGCGCAACCTCGAGCCTGCCCGGGCTGGTGGCGAAGCATCCGGCCTCGCTGATGGTCTTCGACATCCTCGCCCACCGTGGCTCGGACCTACGCGAGCGACCGTTGCGGGATCGGCGGGAGGTTCTCGAGGAGTTGGCAGGGCAGTGGCGGCCGCCGCTGCAGCTGAGCCTGTCGACCACCGATGAGGCGACCGCGCGAGCCTGGTTCGTGGACTACCGGCCGGCTGGGGTCGAGGGGCTGGTCGTCAAGGGCCGCCTCCTCCAGGTACACCCCGGGGCGACGGTCGTGGGTGAAGGTGAAGAGCCGGGAGAGCACCGAGGTTATCGTCGTGCCGTCACCGGATCCCTGACCAGACCCGAGACCGTGGTGGCAGGACGGATCCGAGACGGTGTCCTGCACATCGTCGGCAAGACGACACCGCTGTCGAGGACCCAGGCCGCCGACCTCGCCGTGAGCCTGACTGCTGCCGGTCCGGAGCATCCGTGGCCTGATGAGGTGTCCTCGACCCGGTTCGGCTCCTCCCGCGAAAAGGTGAAACTCGCGAAGGTCGAGCCGTTGCTGGTGGCCGAGGTCCTCGCCGACACCGCGCTGCAGGCCGGGGCTTACCGACACCCGCTGCGGTTCGTCCGGCTGCGGCGTGACCTTTCCGTCGGGGACCTCGACCCCTGACTCCGACCAATCGCGCGGAGCCGCACCCGGAGACACAGCCATTTCGGCGCGGGAGGTGCCGCCGCGGCGGTCAGCGCGACGGCCCAGTAGTCCTCGTCGGTGCTGGGGCCGTGGGCACCTGTTCTGGCGTGGCCGCCCTGTGGGGGTCGCGTGCCGGGGATGGCGCGGGGACCGCCCGGGGAGGGCGGGTGCGGGTCTGGGCCTGCGTGACGGCTCGTGGGTCCTGGGCGCGCTCCTGGAGCGCTTTGGCGAGCTCTCGGCGGACCACCGGCAGCGGGAGGTTCATAGTGTCGGCGATGTGCTGAGTGTCGGTGTCCCACCGGTCGGGGGAGCCGGCCGCGACCACAGCCACGGAACGGCGCAGCCTCTCGAGTCCGACCTCGCTGCGGAGGCAGGAGTCTAGGAGCTGCTGCGAGAGCGGAACGCTGGTTTCGAGGGTTGCGCGCAGGGCGTGCGGGCCGCTGCGGGTAAGGGTGTCGGCGGGGTCACTGCCCGCCTGCCAGGAGACCGTTTCGGGGGTGAGTCCGTGCTGGGTGAAGAGCCAGTAGGCCCGTTCGGTCGCGTGCTTTCCCGCGGTGTCGGCGTCCGCGGCGAGAATTGGCGCGGCGCCGGCGGTGTGGGCGAGGGTGGCGAGCTGGTGGGCCTGCTCGTCGGTGAGGGCGGTCCCGAGCGGGGCGAGGCCGACGTGGCGGCCTTCGGTGGCGGTGGTGATGGCGAGGGCGTCGAGGGGTCCTTCGACGAGCACCGGCCTGGCGCCGTCGTGGAGGAGTGGCTCGGTGCCTGTGGTGTAGAGCTGGGCGCCCTTGTGGAACAGGACGGTGTCGGGGGTGTTGAGGTACTTCGGCCCGCCCGTGCTGTCGGTGTGCTTGGGGTGGCGGCGGGCGACGAACCCCAGCACCTGCGCCCCGTCCTTGACGGCACCGGCGCCTGCAGCGGGACGGGTGATGGGGAGGATGAGCCGGTCGCGGAACCGGTCGATGAGCCGCCCATCCCGAGTTGTGGTGGCGAGGCCCGCGGCGAGGAGCTCGTCGTTGGTGGCGCCGTGGCCGCCGAGGTGGTCGACGAGGCTGGTCCAGCCGGCGGGTGCGTACCCGGGGCGGACCTGTGGGTGGCCGGTCAGATCGGTGCCGGCGAGCCGCTCAGCGAGGTAGCTCTGTGCCCAGGACCTGGGCAGGCACTGCTGGTAGTAGTCGGCGGCGAGCTCGTTCAGCGCGGCGATGCGCTCGGGGGTGACGGGGGAGGTGTCGGCCTCGATGGCGCGGGAGACCTGGGCCTGGATCATCGCCTCGGATGGCGGCAGCGGCTCGGCGTGCTCGCGCACCAACCGGGCCAGGGCGATGGCAGCCTCCACCTGGTCCGGCTCGCCAAGCCCGTCAGCCTCGTGCGGGTCGGTGGGCGCGTCGTCCGGGGTGTCGTCGATCGCGGGCTCGTCCAGGAATGGCAGGGCTGCGACTTCGGCGGCGGTCGGTGCCGTCGCGACCGGCTCGAGGTAGAGGTCCACTTCCTCGGCGGTTGCCGCGGAGTGATGGCCGTGGCGGTCGGGGGGTGGGGTGGTGAGGCTGGTGAGTCGCCACACCAGGCCTTGGCAGGGGTCGAGGTCCTGCTCCGGCCCGGGCACCCGAGAGACCAGTGCCTCGAGGGTGTGGCCGCGGGCGAGGGCGTGGTCGATGACGGTGACCAGGGCGCCCCACCAGGGGCTGGCGTGCAGCTCGGCGGTGGTGTCGGCGCCGACCAGGTCAGGCAGGGTGTTGGTCCAGGTCGATGACACTGGGTGGTCCTGGGTGGTGGTGGCGGCGACGGCGGGGGAGAGGTGGGCGCTGATCCGCCACCACAGCGCGGCCGCCGCGTGGTCATCCGGCAACGCCCCGCGAGACATCGCGTCGGCGAGGAGGGCGGGGGTGTCCAGGCCCGCACGCGAAATGGCGGCAAGCCGCTCAGCCAGAACAGGGGTGAACGGGTCGTTCCAATGGTGAGCGGGCAGAACCCGGTTCAGGGTGGGCATCCACTCGTCGAGGGCGGGGGAGCCGCCGGCGGCGAGGCGCCGGTTCAGCCGGTCCTGATGGGTGCGCATCTGCGGCTGCTGCTGAGGAGGCCCGGTGGGGCGCCGGTCGGTGGGGTCGACGCCTGTGCCTGCCCGCCACACCTCGATCTCGGCCAGAAGGTCGGGTTCAGGGCGGGCGTGCCCTTGTCTCGCCCACGCCGGAATCGGGTGGTCGGGGCGGGTGGTGTGGTCGGTGAGGATGGTCACGCGGGCGCGGACATGCCCGGCGCGGGCGACGAGGTGCGCCCCCCAGGTCGGGTGCTCGAGCAGCGCGGCCGGGATGGCGGGCAGCCACGGCAGCGGCCCGGGCATGTCCGAGCGGTTGGGGGTGGGCTGGGGGAGGCGCCAGTCGATGACGGCGGCCGGGTCGTGCGCCGTCCCCAACGGACGGCGCGTGATGGCGTCGTGGAGCTCGTGGAGGGGGTGGTGACCGTGGGCGGCGAGCAGGACCAGGTGGGCGCGCAGGGTGAGCCAGGCGGGTGCGTCGGTCAGCCCGGGATGCAGCATCTCCGCGCCAGCGTCAAGACGGGTCAGGTTCCCGTCGCCGAGGAGGTCTTCGGCGGCGTGGTGGAGGGTGTCGCGGTAGCGGGCGACGGCCTCGCCGAGGAGCACGGCGGGGTCGGTGTGGTCGGCTGCGGTGGTTGTGGCGGAGCGGGCGGAGTCGTCGCGGGCAAGGATCGATTCGAGGATGTCGGTGGCGGTGCGCGGGTGGGTGGTCTCGGGGCGGATGAGGGCGTGGCCGTCGGGGTCGCCGACGATGTCGAGGTAGAGGTGGTTGCCGTCCCGCCCGCGGGTGGCTGCCGTGTAGAGCAGCTGCCGCGACTCGGCCCCGGTGAGCAGGGTGTGGCTGGTCGCGGCGGTGACACCTTGGGCGGTGTGGATCGTCGAGGCGTACCCCAGCGTGAGATGCGCGGCGACGTACTCGACCGGCAGGGTGACGCTGCGGCCATGCCTCACATGGGTGACGGTGACGGCGCCGCCGCCGGGTAGGGCGGTGATGGTCCACCGGTCGCCGTTCTTGACGAAGTCGCTCGCCGAGACCGGAAGTCGCCGGTCGTTTGCGCGCGTGATGACGACGTCCCCGGCCGAGGCGGTCAGCCCGTCGGCCAGCGTCACCGTCGCCGCTGAGACCGGCTGATCGCTCGTGGTGAGGCGGTGGGTGCGGGCCCGCTGGTTCAGCTCCGCGACGAGGTCCTTGGTGGGGGCGAGCATGAGGGCATCCACACCGTGGGCGCGGTCGGTGGCCCAGGCGGTGAAGACCTCGTCGGTCAACGTGGTGAGGTCGCCGACGTGGACCCGTCCGGCGTCGAGGTAGAACCCGACCGCCTCCGGCGCACCCTCGCGCAGGGCGAGGGAGGCGGCGCCTTCGGCGGGGTCGCTAAACCGCATGAGCTCGGTCAGGTGCAGGCTGCCGTGGGCTGCCTGAATGTCGCGCAGAACACCGCCGGCGCCGATCGCGGCGAGCTGCTGGTCATCGCCGATGAGCCGCACTGACCCGCCACGGCTGATGACGTGGTCGGTGACGGCGTCGAGGGTGAGGGTGTCGGCCATCCCGGCCTCGTCGACCAGCACCAGCGTGCTCGGTCCGATCGCGGTGACCCAGGCGGGCGTGTCGGCGAGGGCGGGGTGGGCGAGGTGCCAGGCGAGCTTGGCGAGGGTGTCGGTGGTGGTGTCGATGTGTTGGCCGAGGACGTCTGCGGCGGCCGCGGAGGGGGCGAGCCCGAGGACGGTGCCGCCGGCAGATGTCCAGGCGTGGGTGAGGGCGCGCAGGGCGGTGGTCTTCCCGGCCCCTGCGGGCGCGATGGCGAGCTGGAGCCGGGCGCCCGAGGTGGCCATCTCACGGACCAGGGTGGCCTGCCCGGCATTCAGCGGGATCCCCTGGGTCGCGGAGTGCTCGAGCGCATCTTGGACGGCGGCGGCGGGGGCGCGGGCCCCGTCGCGTTCGCCGGCATGCGCGAGTAGCCGCGCCTCCGCAGCGAGGACCTCCCGGGAGGTGTAGAGGGTGGACCCGACCGTGGTGTAGACGCTTGTGCCGTCGCCGCGGCGCAGCTCCTCAGGCAGGTCGGTGACCGTGTCCAGACCGGGACGGGCGAGGACGAGCGAATGCGCCGTGAGGACCTCGTCGACGAGGAGCCCAGCGACGCGCTGCAGGTCGCCCAAGGGCAGGTCGGTGAGGCGGACCTGACGCTGGGCTTCGGCGTAGACGTGGACCTGCTGCCACACTGCCCGATGTGTGCCCAGGATGTGCCCGATCCGGGCCGCCGTCGCCTGGATCCACGCCGTATCCACGCGCGGACCGTGTCCACGGGTGGGAGAGAGTGAGGCGGCGACCATGGCACCGATGGCGTGGTCGCTGCCGAGAACCTCACGGGCCTGCTCAGCCCAGGTGTCGCGCTGCTCGGTCAGGCTCCTGGCAACGTGTTTCGCTTCCCGGGTTTCCAGGGTGGCCTGCTGCGCGAGCTTGATCGCCTCGACCGGTGTGGGGGGTCTGCCGTGGTCGGCCTGGAACGCCTTGGCGAGCTCGCCGGTGCGGGCGGTGATGTCCGCCCGTCGGGTCGACCAGCGTGCCGCCAAGGCAGGGTTGATGCCGGCGATCTCCCGGGTCGGGCGCTTGCGGGGGTCCCGGTTGGGCACGTCGACGAAGCGGACCCCGAGGCTCTCCCGAAGCCGGGCCTGCAACGCGGTGGTGTACACCTCGGAGGCGGCAGTGAGCGCCTTGTACAAGGGCCTGCCGTCGACCGCGAGCCACTTGCCGGACTGCTTGGCCTGGACCTTGTTCGCGACCGCGACGTGGGTGTGCAGGTCGGGGTCGCCCGCGCGGGAGTCCCGGTGGGTGAAGGCGACCGCGACCAGGCCCCGCGTCTCGACCTGCCGGACCCCGTCGGTGCCCTCCCGGGTGAACAGCGCGGTCCGCTCCAGGAACGCCAGAGCGTCGGCGACGGCCCCGTCGTGGGCCCGCTCGATCGCGGCGGCGACGGGCAGGTCGGCGACCGCCCACAGCGTGCTGACCGACTTCACCGGCGAGAAGGTCAGGTCGTACCCGGCGACCGCGGTCGTGCGCGGCCGGGACAGTTTCGCGATCGCGCCGGCGAGCTCTCTGGCGTCGGCCGGGTCACGCTTGAACTCCGTACGGAACCGCTCGACCGCGACCTCGGTGCGGATCCTGGCCCGGTCCTCCACCGACACTGCAGCGTTCGAGTCCAGGCCGCGACTGACGTTCAGCTCGGCGACACGACGGGCCACCTCGAACCGGAACGAGGTGACGTCCTCGGAGTACACCCGAAACGGGGTTCCCAGCCAGCCCGCCCGCTCCTGCCCACGGGCATCCTGGCCAGCTTGCGCGGCCTCGGCGCGGAGCTGGTCGGCGAGCGGGTGGAAGCCGGCGCCGAACAGGTTGAGCATGTGCGCCTCGGTGACCACGTCCCCAGCCGCGATGCCGTCCAACCCGCTCAGTCCGGAGCCGACCCACCGGCCGGGGGTCTCGCCCTTCTCCGTGTAGTACGACGCCAGCGAAGAGTGGCCGCGCTCGGTCGCATCCTGGATGGCGACCTGCCGGGTCAGGTACGTATACCCCGACCCGGCCGTCAGCTTGTGGATCGCCAGCGCCATGCCCCATACGCAGCCAACGCAGCGCCCAGGAGTCAGATAGTCGAGACCGATCGGACCGCGAATGCAGAGGGTGTATGTGTCCTGGATGGCTGTGAGCCTGGGGTCGGCCGTCGGCGAAGGTCGGTCGGAGGGGCGTGGAACGGTTCTGCGGTAGGGCGCGGTCGCGTGGGCTTTCAGCTCGAGTGGCGTCTTGGGTGACTCCTCGAGTGGGTTCCGAGTGCGTATGTGGCCAGAGGGTCGTGCGACCTTCACGAAGAAGGGAGTGGTAATGCCGAATCAGACCTTGCGACAGATGGCGCGCCGGCGGGTGCTGGATGCACAGATCCGGGTGCGTCAGCGGGAGGAGGCGCGTGACAAGCGGCGACGCCGACTCGGGGTCATCGTGGTCACCGCGTTGGCCGAGCGTGACAAGCAGGTCCGAGCCTTCGAGTCACGCGCCGCACAGGCGCTCGACGACCTGATCGTCCGCGAGGGGCTGACCGTCCACGAGGCCGCGGAGTGGTGTGACCTCGCCATGAGGGACGTAAGGCGCCTGCGACGGGACTACAAGAAGTCGGTCGACGACCCTGCTGCCAGCGAGATCGCGGCCGGGGACGGCGCCACGAGCCCGGTCGACGTGCGTCAGGATGAACCATGATCAGTGACCCGGTCGCTACGGCAGCCCTCGCGGGATTGGCCGGGGTTCGCCATCACTATGCCTATGCGGTCGAGGTCGTGCCGAAGCAGCCCGGGCTGTATGCGTTCCACGGCGATCCGGCGGCCTGGACCAGTTTGGGGATTGAGCCCGCGTTCGAGGGTCAGCCGCTCTATGTGGGCAAGGCGGAGAGGAGTCTGAACGGTCGTGACGTCGGGACGCATTTCGCCGCCGGCAAGACCGGGTCGTCGACCGTTCGGCGCAGTCTCGCGGCGCTGCTGGTCGACGAGCTCGGCTTGGTCGCGGTACCGCGCAACCTGGCCAAGCCTGACGGCAGCGCCAACTTCGGCCTCGACCCGGCCAGCGAGAAACGCCTGAGCGACTGGATGCAGACCCACCTCTCGCTGTCGACCTGGACCAAGCCTGACGGCGCGGTCCTCGATGATGTCGAAACCGTGGTTGTCTCTCGTCTGACGCCGCCGCTCAATCTCGACAAAGTCGGCGAGCCACGTGAACGACTGCGAGCCGCGCGACGACGCATGGCCGCGGCCGCCCGAGCGTGGCAACCCCACAGCAGCAGCTGATTGAAGGGTCCCTTTCAACCCGGGAGCGTCACGTTCTGGGACTCTGGGCAGGTGACGACCTTCGGATGCTTTCCCTTCGGTCAACCCAACACTGTGCGGCCAGCCCGCCTTCCCCGGTTCGGGCCGGCCAGGGTCATGATCGTCGGGGTTTACCCGAGCGCCTGGCACGTCTCGTGGAAGGCGCCGGCCTATCTCGCCTCCAGGTCCTCCGGAGGATCGGTGGCGGCGTTGGCGGTCGATGTCGAGCCGGAGGTGTTCTGGAACGGCGACACCGACAGCTTCTCTCCCATGCTTAACCAGTGGCGAGCCGTGACGGGGTTCGTCGATGGTGACCATGCCGGCGCGCACGGATGGATCGGCCCACGCTCGCCATCTGCCAACGGCTCCTCCGGAGCCAAGGTCGAAGAACGGTACCTTCGTCCCCTCGGCATCCCGGTCTCACAGACTGCCTTCACGGACGTCTACCCCGTCTTCGTCGTCAAGCGGAGTAAGAGCGGCAAACGAAGAGAGCAAGGCGACGCCATTGCCGTCGAATACGACAGCATCGCCCAAGACATCGGCAGACAGCCGTCCACTCTGCCGCCGCGGCCCAGCACTGGGGCTCTCGTGGCCGGGGCGATCGAACGGTTCTCGGATCGGATCGTCGACGATCTGGAGGCAGCCGATGCGCCGTTGATCATCAGCCTGGGCGACGAGGCGCTCCAAGTACTCAGCCAGATCCCCGCACTGCAGCCGAGGCCGCCGGCCAGGACGATCACGGAGACCTACGGCACCGAATACGGCCGACCAGGCAGCCTCACGGTCAACGGCACAGCGGTCCAGTGGATAGCTCTCGCGCATCCCGGACTGCTCAAGGGCAAGCCACGACCCGTGCCCATCTCTCCTGCCAAGCGGTCTGGTCCAGGCTGGAACTGGGTGCACGAACAATGGGCCCGCGAAGCACGCCCTGATGTCAGCGGCAACCGCTCCTGAATGACGACTACGACTGCAGGACGGCGGCCAAGTTGCGCCCACAGCCGGCGGTTAGACGCGGGTGCTGGTCCGAGCCGGGGAAGCCGGGACTGGCTTGGTGTCCCGCGGCACGCGGGGGCTGACGCGTTGATGGGCTGAGACCGGCGGCCAATGACGGCGATCTGGGACCGTGACGGCTGTCATGCTGTGCGAATGGCCCTGCCGGTGTGGTTCCAACGCGTGGAAAACGCCGCCATCGCCGCACTCGCGGTGGTGGCCTTCGTCCAGCTGGGCTTCGCCTGGTGGTGGCTCCTCGCAGTCTTCCTGCTCTGGGATCTCTCCATGCTTGGCTACCTCGCCTCACCCAGACTCGGCGCGATCACCTACAACCTCGGCCACAGCTACCTCGGACCGACCGTGCTACTGGCTCTCACGTGGGTCAGCGACGCACGCTGGCCGGCATTCGTCGCTTTGACGTGGGCGTTCCACATCGCCGTCGATCGCCTCCTCGGCTACGGCCTCAAGTTCACCGACCGGTTCACTCACACCCATCTCGGGGAGATCGGCCACGGGCGGCAAGGGGCGCCGGCGCCCTAACTGCCCGACACACGCCTCACGGCATGAGCGGATGCTTGAGCAAGCGAAGACCTGGAGCGGGCCCCAAGACGGGCGCGTCCGCAGCCGGCGCAATGACGCGCCCCTGCTATAGGGCATGAACCCCGAGCCCGACGGGCAGTCGTGTGGCGAGATCGGGAATTCAGCAGCCTGGTACGACGCGCAGGGCGGGGTCATCGTGTCGTGCATTTGTCAAGGACGCGGCAGAGGCCTGCTCAGGAGGGGGTGCCGTTGCCGCCGCGGCAGGAGGCGCCGGGCTCGGGTGTCTGCTCGCCCTGGAGGTATTTGTTGAGGAAGGTTGGGATCCTGTCGTCGTCGACGTTGTCCACCTCAAGCTGGACGCCCCAGGCCGTGAGGACCACCGGTGAGGCTAGGTCGGGGTAAGGGCTGAGTAGTGCGTAGCTCTCACCCTCGACGGCCTCCCGCAGTGCCGCCACGTCGCTGGGTGGCAGGTCGGGGTGGTAGCTCACCCAGACGGCGCCGTGCTCGAGGGAGTGGACGGCGTTCGCGACGGGGACTGGCTCGTCGTAGATGCCGCAGTTCTGCCAGACCG
>JAAZBK010000140.1 GCA_012513855.1 Acidimicrobiales bacterium | reverse complement strand
TCCAGCGCAGAGGTGATGGAGGCGACCTGGTCACGGGTGCGGGCGGCGAGCGTCGAAGTGCCGCCGAGGGCGTCGTACCGCGCGGTGAGGTTGGCGAGCTGCTCGGTGGTTGGAGGACGTCCCCGGCGGATGTGGGTGTAGTACGCCTCGATCTCGTCGGGATGGGCCGGGGTGCCGTAGGCCATCACCACCACGCCGGTCGGCCCGGTCGACATCAGCGGACCCTGCCCTCGGCGTGGACCGTGTCGATCACCCGCTTCAACACGTCGGGATCGGACTCGGGCATGACGCCGTGCCCGAGGTTGAAGATGTGGCCCGGATGCCCACCGGCCCGCCGCAGGACGTCGCGGGTCCGCTCGACCGCTACGTCGGCGCCGGCCAGGACCGCGGTGGGATCGAGGTTGCCCTGCAGCGCCACGTCGTCGCCCAGGCGGGCCCGGGCGTCGTCGAGGTCGACCCTCCAGTCGACGCCCACCACGTCGGCCCCTGCCTCCCGCATCAACGGCAGCAGCTCACCGGTGATCACGCCGAAGTGGATGCGGGGCACGCCGGTGGGAGCGATGCCAGCGAACACCTTCTGGGAGGCGGGGAGCACGTAGTGGCGGTAGTCGCTGGGCGAGAGCGCTCCAGCCCAGGAGTCGAAGAGCTGGATGGCCGAAGCCCCGTTGGCCACCTGGCTGTGCAGCGAGGCCAGCGCCAGGTCGGCCAGCCGGTCGAGCAGCGTGGCGAACAGGTCGGGCTGGGAGTACATCAGCTTCTTGGTCTTGACGTACGTGCGGCTCGGACCGCCCTCGATCATGTACGACGCCACGGTGAAGGGTGCGCCGGCGAACCCGATGAGGGGGACGTCGCCCAGCTCGGCCACCAGGTTTCGGACGGTCTCGAGCACGAACGGGGTGTGGCCCTCGGGGTCGAGGGGGACGATGCGATCGAGGTCGGCGGCGGATTCGAACGGCCGCTCCACCACCGGCCCGACCCCGGGCTTCACCTCCACCCCGAAGCCGATGGCCTCCAGGGGGGTGACGATGTCGGAGTACAAGATGGCGGCGTCGGTGCCGTAGCGCCGGACCGGCTGGAGCGTGATCTCGGTGGCCAGCTCGGGGTCTCGGATGGCTTCGGTGATGGAGCCGGTGCCCCTGATGGCCCGATACTCGGGGAGCGACCGCCCCGCCTGGCGCATGAACCAGACCGGAACCTGGGTGTGGGGCTCGCCGCGACACGCACGGAGGAAGGGAGAGTCGACGCTGACCATCGCGGCGAGGCTATCGAGACGTGCTTGCATGCAGCCCATGCGCCGCTCCATCGACGACCTCCCCTACGACCCCTCGCTCGATCCGGTGGTGGCCGACGACCCGGACCTCACCCCGATCTCGTGGGCCGTCGCCGTCTCCGACGACTACGACGACTCCGAACCGCGCGTGATCCTCACCGTCGAGGAGGTGGGCCGGGCGGGTGCCGGTCTGGCGGCTCACCTCCTGCCGGTCGAGGCCCGACGGCTGCGGGTGGCCCTCCGAGACGCCCTGCGCGAGGTGGGGGAGGATCCCGGGACCTGAGCCCGTCTGCCCCGGGGCCGGGTCGGTGGGGTGCCGGGTCCGGTAGGCTGGCAAATCCCCGAAATCGGGGTCTGACTCCCAACGGGCTCAACGGGGGGCTTCCTCGCCCAGATGACCATCCATCCTGACCTGGCGGCCGAACAGGCCTACATCGATCGGGCCTATGAGTGCCTCGAGGAGGCGCGCTCGTCGGCCAACCGCCTCAAGGGCATGGTCGAGGTCGGGGCGGGCGGTACCGAGCAGGCCCGGTTCGAGCGCGAGGTCATCTACGACACCGTCGCCTACCGGTTGAGCCAGCTCCACCTGGGCGATGCCGCCCTGTGCTTCGGGCGGATCGACCGGGACCCGGCCGAGGGCGGCGAGACCTACTACATCGGCAGGCTGGCCGTCTCCGACCAGGAGCAGGAGCCGCTGGTGGTCGACTGGCGGGCCCCGGTGGCCGAGCCCTTCTACCGGGCGACAGGTCGCGAGAACATGGGCCTCGCCCGCCGCCGCCACTTCGCCACCCGCGGTCGTCAGCTGCTCGGCATCGAGGACGAGCTGTTCGGCGAGCACGCCCTGGACCTCGGCGAGGGCGCCGGCCTCCAGGGCCAGGGCGCGCTCATCGCCGCGCTGGAGACCGCCCGTTCGGGCCGGCTCGGCGACATCGTGGCCACCATCCAGGGCGAACAGGACGAGATCATCCGCGGTCCGCTGCCCGGCGTGCTGGTGGTGCAGGGCGGGCCGGGAACGGGCAAGACCGTGGTGGCGCTACACCGTGCCGCCTACCTCCTCTACACCCACCGCTTCCCGCTGGAGGACCAGGGCGTCCTCGTGGTGGGGCCCAACCGGCTCTTCCTGGCCTACATCGAGCAGGTGCTCCCGTCGTTGGGCGAGGCCGGGGTCGAGCTGGCGGTGCTCGCCGACCTCATCGACCACGTGTCGGTGAAGGGCAGGGACCGGTCGGAGGCCGCTCGGCTCAAGGGCGACGACGTCATGGCGAAGGTGCTGGCCAAGGCGGTGCGCGATCGCAAGAGGCCGTTGCGCTCGACGCTCCGCGTCGGGCACGGGCTCCAGACCCTGACGCTCACCGTCGACGACTCAGAGTGGATCGTCCACGAGGCTCGACGTCGCTACCGCACCCACAACGCTGGCCGCCGGTTCGTCGAGCGCGAGGTGGCCCGGGTGCTCGCGGAGTCCTCCCGCACCCCGCTCGAACCGGGTGAGCTGTGGCGCCAGATCCGTCGCCACCCCGATGTGTTCGCGGCGATGGAGTGGATGTGGCCGGTTCTCACCCCGGCCCAGCTGCTGCACGACCTGTACGGATCGAAGTCCCTGCTCCACCTGGCCGGCGACCGCCTGCTGGGCGACGGCACCGTCGAACTGCTCCACCGGCCGCGCTCCGAGTCGGTCGACGACGTGGTGTGGACCCAGGACGACGTTCCGCTGCTCGACGAGGCCCGGGCGCTTCTCGGCCCTCGTCCGCGCAAGAAGCGCAACGACGACGCCGACGACGACGTCCGCACCTACGGCCACATCGTGGTCGACGAGGCTCAGGACCTCTCGCCGATGCAGCTCCGGATGCTCAACCGGCGTTCGCTGAACGGGTCGATGACGGTGGTGGGCGACATCGCCCAGTCCACCGGAGCGTGGGCTCACGCCGACTGGAAGGAGATCCTCTCCCTGCTGCCGTCCAAGCGCGAGGCCCGGCGCGAGGAGCTCACGGTCGGCTACCGGATCCCCGAACCGAACATGGAGCTGGCCGCTCGGGTGCTGGCCCACGCCGCGCCCGACATCACCTCGCCCCGTTCGGTCCGCCAGGGTGGTCGTCCGCCCCGCCTCAACCGGGTCGAGCCGTCGAGCCCGATCGGCCCCGCCGTCCTCGACGCGGTCCGCGCCGAGCTCGCCGCCGTCGGCACCGGCAACGTGGCCGTCATCTGTCCCGCCTCACGCGTCGAGGAGTGCTCGCGTGCCCTCGCCAGCGGCGGGGTGGAGCATGGCGTGGCCACCGAGCGCGGCCTCAGTCACCAGGTCACGGTGGTGCCGGTGGGCATCGTGAAGGGTCTGGAGCTGGACGCCACCGTGGTGGTCGACCCGGCCGGGATCATCGACGAGGAGGCCCAGGGGATGCGGGCCCTCTACGTGGCCCTGACCCGGGCCACCAAGCACCTGACGGTGGTGCACCACGGCGATCTGCCCGAGGCGATGGAACCAGAGGCGCAGCGCCGGCTCAGCGACCGGTGGTGACCAGGATCCGCTCGGCCGCGAACGAACCGACGCCGATGTGGCGGCCGTCGATCTCCACCGTGGTGGTGCCGTCGGGCGACGACGCGGTGACCGTGCCCTCGTGACCGGGCTGGATGGCGGCGTCCTCCAAGAACTCGAGGAGCCCCGGCGTGAACTCGAGCGCCTCGGGGATCCGTGACACGGTGAAGTCGTCGCCCACGGTGAGGTTGCTGAGGGCCACCGAGTCTGGCGCCTCGTAGCCCGAGCCCGGGATCGGGTTGCCGTGCGGGCAGGTGGTCGGGTCCTTCAACAGGCGGACGATGGCGGCCTCGACGTTGTCGGAGATCACGTGCTCCCAACGCCCGGCTTCCTGGTGCGCTTCGGCCCAGGACAGCCCGAGGATGTCGGTGAGCAGCCGTTCGGCCAAGCGGTGCCGGCGGACGACGGTCTCGGCGAGGTTCCGGCCGTACTTGGTGAGCTGGACGGTGCGATCTACTTCGACCAAGCCCTCGGTCTCCATCCGCCGGATCATCTCCGAAACGGCGGGGCGGGAGACGTTGAGGCGTTCCGCGATTCGAGCCTGGATCACGTCGACGTCGTCTTCGTGAAGCTCGTAGATGGTCTCGCAGTACTCCTCGAACGCAGGGTGGTACTCGGGGGTCTGATACGTGGCCACGACCCTGAGTCTATGGCGCCGTTTCGGGTTCGGGACCTGCTTGTCGGTACCGTCGGCAACATGCGTCGATCAGCGTCAGGTTTTCGTCGTGGTGCCGTGTCCTGCGTGGCTCTGGCATCGATCCTCGCCCTCGGTGCGGTCGGGTGCAGCGACGACGACGGAGCCGTCGACCTGTCGAAGTGCAAGTCGGTCGCACCGGTCGACGGCGTCACCGAGTTGACCATCACCGGCAAGAACATGGCGTTCGACGAGGAGTGCTTCCAGATCGAACCGGGAGCGGTCGAGATCACCTTCGTCAACGACGACTCGGGCGTGACGCACAACCTCCACGTGACCGGCCCGGGCGAGGTGAACGAGGCGACCCCGTTGGAGCGTGGGGTGGTCACCCACGTGCTCGAGGTCGACCTGGTCGAGCCGGGCACCTACAAGTACATCTGCGACCCCCACCCCAAGACCATGAAGGGCAACCTCGTGGTCGGCGAGGTGCCTGCATAGATCCAACCTTGCAGCGACGACGGCCCGACCTAGTAGCTCGCGTCCTTCAGGTGTGATCTGATTCGTAGATGGCGAACACGGTGGAACAGGTGAGGTCCGGCTCGGCTAGAGCGGTTCGGTTGTTTGTCGGCCGCCGTCGTGGCGCTGGTGGCGGTGAACCTGGCGCTGGCGGCGCCCGGCTCCGGCGCTCAGGAGGGCGGTTGCGAGCAGCCCTACAAGCCGATGTGGATGGAGTACTTCGGGGCCGGCAGCCTCGACCAGTGGGGCATCGAGTCCTGGCCGCCGCACCCACACGAGAAGCCGTTCGCGGCCATGACCGTGGATCAGCCGGGTGGTCCCCAGATCATCGGCGGCATGCCCCCTCACACCGTCGGCGGCGGGTTGCTACGCGTGGAACGCGAGGGCGGCAACGAGAACTACGAAGCACAGGTGCTGTCGTCGCCTGGCGCCAGCCTGGTCGAGTTCGAGGGCCGGCGGTACCTCGTGCTGCAATCGACGGTGACCAGCGCGAGCGTCCGGGCGTTGTTCTCGTTCTGGGACTTCGACGATCCGTGCCGTCAGCTTCCGGTCAAGTCGGACGACGCCTCGTCCACCACGACCACCACCCCCACCACCAGCTCGCCGCAGGAGGCCCCGGTCCCGTCCGCGGGAGAGGCCGCCCCCGTCTCGGCTTCGGCCGACTACACCGGTTGAGGGTCCGGCCGGTGAGGCCCCGGCGGGCATCGCTGTTGGTGTTCGTCGCGCTGGTGGCGGCCTGCGCCTGGGTGGGTGACTCCCCGCGCCTCCTCGCCCAGGCCAGCTGCGAGCAGCCCTACGCACCGATCTTTGCCCTGCGAGCCGGTAGCCAGACGATCCTCGACGGTGAAGAGGTCTGGACGAACCTGGGTCAGCACCAGGTGTGGCCGGAGGAGCCGGTGGAGGATCCGGGGGTCTCGTTCGTGGAGGTGACGGACTGGTCGGCGGTCGAGTGGAGCCTCGACGCCGACGGCGACCTCGTGACGGTCACGGGCGAGCATGCCGGCGAGTACGCGATCCCGGCGTCGATAGGGCCTGTGCCCAGCACCAACGGCCTGCTCTACGTGACCCAGAAGGGCCGCTACCTGGCCCTCCTCCACGTGTTGTCGACCGGCGGGCGACCGTTCCCGCTGCTCGTGCTGTGGGACGTCGAGGAGCCGTGCCGGGCGCTACCGGTGCTGGTCACCAGCACCACCACCAGTACCGCGACCACGGCTAGCAGCACCACGACGCCGGCGCCCGGGCCGGCGCCCACCCCGGCGGTTCCGGTGCGAGGCGCGGCCTCCTACACCGGCTGAGCCCAGGGGCCGTTGCCGCCGATGCGGTCGACGTCGATCGCAACGGTGACCGCGGTGGCCGACCGGCTCAGGTTCATGGGGTGGTTGGCTCGGCCTACGTAGGTGCGGCAGAGGTCGTCGCACAGGGACTTGTCGGGCGCGCCGTCGAGGATCGTGGCCCGTCCGTAGACGAGCAGGTGCTGCTGGTTGCCCGAGCGGTTGCGGACCTCGTCCTCGATCGAGAGGATCACCATCGGGTCTCGGCGCAGGTTGCGCACCTTGGCGGTGGATCCCTCGGTGCAGAAGAACACCTGGTCGCCGCGCAGGCCGCACCACACCACCGACACCTGGGGGGTGCCGTCGGGGTTGCGGGTCACGACGTGGGCCAGCGCACTCGAGCCGAGCAGCGCCTCGGCCGGGGCCGGGATCGAACGGAGCAGGGTCATCGGTCACCTCCGGAGCTCGCACACAGCGTGCCCCATCAGGAGCAGCCGCGCCACGGATGTGGCGAACGGTGCCGCGAGCCGCCATTGCGGACAGGTCCTGTCATCGGTCGTCCGTAGGCTCGGACCATCGCTGCGCTGGACCTGTTCTCCGAGCCCGTCCGGGCCTGGTTCGAGACGTCGTTCGTCGCGCCCACCCGGGCCCAGGAGGACGGCTGGCCCGCCATCGCCGCGGGGGAGCACGCCCTGATCCTGGCGCCCACCGGTTCGGGCAAGACGCTCACCGCGTTCCTGTGGGGCATAGACCGACTGCTCACCACGCCGCCACCAGACGGCCCGGCCCGGACCAGGGTGCTGTACCTCTCGCCGTTGCGGGCGCTGGCCGTCGACGTCGAGAAGAACCTGCGGGCGCCCCTCGTGGGCATCGCCCACGCAGCGGAGCGGCTGGGTCAGCCGGTCAACAGTCCCACGGTCGGGATGCGAACCGGCGACACCCCGGCCGACGAGCGCCGCAAGCTGGTGCGCAACCCGCCCGACCTCCTGATCACCACGCCTGAGTCGCTCTACCTCATGCTCACCTCGGCGGCTCGCGAGACCCTCGCCAACGTCGAGACGGTGATCATCGACGAGATCCACGCGGTGGCCGCCACCAAGCGCGGGTCGCACCTGGCGCTCACCCTGGAGCGGCTCAACGCGATCTGCGAGACGCCGCCGCAACGCATCGGCTTGTCGGCCACCCAGCGTCCGCTGGAGGAGATCGCCGGTTTCCTCGGTGGGTTCGAGCCCATCGGCAACGGGTCGGAGTCGCGCCGGCCGAGGCCCGTCACCATCGTCGACGCCGGCACCACCAAGACGCTCGACATCGAGGTGATCGTGCCGGTCGACGACATGGGCGCGCTCGGCACGGTGGTCGCGCCCACCGACGGTGGCTACGGCGAAGGTGGTGAGGGACGGGGTGGCCCGGTCCGGCGCTCGATCTGGCCGGCCATGCACCCGATGCTGCTCGACCTCATCCGCCAGCACCGGTCGACCCTCATCTTCGTAAACGCCCGGCGCCTGGCCGAACGCCTCGCCACCCGCCTCAACGAGCTCGCCGCTGAGACCGCGGAGACCGCCGCGACAGACGGCGGCGTCGGTGATGTCGACGGTGACGACGGCAGCGGCGGCCTGCGCTTCGCCGGTTCCGAGGCGGTCGGTGCGCCACCGGGCGACGTCGAGTTGGTGAAGGCGCACCACGGATCGCTCTCCAAGGAGCGCCGGCTCATCATCGAGGACGACCTCAAGGCCGGTCGGCTGAAGGGCCTGGTGGCCACGTCGTCGCTGGAGCTGGGGATCGACATGGGCGCGGTCGACCTGGTGATCCAGGTCGAGTCGCCGGGTTCGGTGTCCCGTGGCCTCCAGCGGATCGGCCGTGCCGGCCACCAGGTGGGCGAGCCGAGCCGCGGCAAGGTGTTCCCCAAGCACCGGGCCGACCTGGTGGAGGCGGCGGTGGTGGCCCAGCGGATGCACGACGGGCTCATCGAGAGCACCCGGTACCCCCGCAACCCGCTCGACGTGCTGGCGCAACAGGTCGTGGCCGCGTGCGCGCTCGACGAGTGGTCGGTGGCCGACCTCTTCGACCTCGTCCGGGGTGCCGCTCCGTTCGCCGAGCTGTCGACCGAGGTGTGGGAGTCGGTGCTCGACCTGCTGGCGGGCCGCTACCCGTCCGACGAGTTCGCGGAGCTCCGCCCGCGGATCGTGTGGGACCGGGCGGCGGGAACCGTCCGGGGCCGGTCCGGCGCCCAGCGGCTGGCCGTCACCAGCGGCGGGACCATCCCCGATCGGGGGCTGTACGGCGTGTTCCTGCCCGACGGCACCAGGGTGGGCGAACTGGACGAGGAGATGGTCTACGAGTCGCGGGTGGGGGAGACCTTCCTGCTGGGCGCGTCGACGTGGCGGATAGACGACATCACGCCGGATCGGGTGGTGGTCGCCCCGGCCCCCGGTCAGCCCGGCCGGATGCCGTTCTGGAGGGGCGACGGGCCGGGCCGGCCGCTGGAGCTCGGGACGGCGCTCGGCCGGTTCGTGCGCGAGGTCCGGGCCGCGCCGGAAGCCGAAGCCGTGGAGCGGCTGCGAACCCGCCACGACCTCGACGAAAGAGCAGCGGTGAACCTGCTCGGGTTCCTCAGCGAGCAGGCTGAGGCCACCGGGGCGGTGCCCGATGATCGCACCATCGTGGTGGAGCGGTTCCGCGACGAGATCGGCGACTGGCGGGTGTGCGTGCTCAGCCCGTTCGGCGCCCAGGTCCACGCGCCGTGGGCCATGGCCCTGCGCGCTCGTCTGTTCGACGAGTGGGGGGTCGACGCCGAGATGCTGTGGAGCGACGACGGCATCGTCCTGCGGCTCCCCGAGGCGGTCGACCACCTGCCCACCGATCAGCTGTTGATCGACCCCGACGAGATCGACGAGATCCTGCTCGCCCACCTCCCGTCCACCGCCATGTTCGCGGCCCGGTTCCGCGAGGCGGCCGCCCGCGCTCTCCTCCTCCCGAGGCGACGACCGGACCGTCGCACCCCGTTGTGGCAGCAGCGCCAGAAGTCGGCCGACCTGCTGGCGGTGGCCGCCCAGCACCCGACCTTCCCGATCCTGTTGGAGACCACCCGGGAGTGTTGCAACGACGTCTTCGACCTGCCTGCTCTCAGGGGGCTCCTGCGCGATCTGCGCAGTCGGAAGGTCCGGGTGGTGGAGGTCGAGACGCCGCAGGCCTCGCCCATGGCCCAGTCGCTGTTGTTCGGGTGGATCGGCGTCTACATGTACGAGGGCGACGCGCCGCTCGCCGAGCGCCGCGCCGCCGCCCTGGCCCTGGATCGAGACCTGCTCCGCGAGCTGCTCGGTGCCGAGGAGCTGCGGGAGCTGCTCGACCCGCAGGTGCTGCAGGACCTCGAGCTGGAGCTCCAGCGGCTCGTGCCGGGTCGCCTGGCCCGAGACGCCGATGAGGTCACCGACCTCCTGCGGGTGCTCGGTCCGCTCACCGCCGAGGAGGTGGCGGCCCGCTGCACCGACGAGGCCCGATCCCAGGCGGGCGTCTGGCTGAAGCAGTTGCAGGAGGACCGTCGGGTCATCCAGGTCGGCATGGCCGGCGAGCACCGCTTCGCCAACGGCGAGGATGCCGGACGTCTTCGAGACGCGCTGGGGTGTGCGGTGCCACCGGGGCTGCCCGGCGTGTTCACCGATCCGGTCGAAGCTCCGTTGGAGGGCCTGGTGGTGCGCTTCGCCCGGACCCACGGCCCCTTCGTGGTGCGCGACGTGTCCGAACGGTTCGGTTTGGAGGTCGAGCGGGTCCGGCCGGTGCTCGACGAGCTGGTGCGGTCCGGTCGGCTCACGAAGGGCGAGTTCCGCCCCGGCGGGGTCGAGCAGGAGTGGTGCGACCCCGACGTGTTGCGCCAGGTTCGACGCCGGTCGCTGGCCGCTCTGCGGGCCGAGGTGGAGCCGGTCGACGGGGCGGCGCTCGGGCGCTTCCTCCCGGCCTGGCAGGGCGTGGGGGTCGACCGGCGCGGTCCCGAGGCCCTCATCGAGGTGGTGTCGACGCTGGCGGGCGCCGCCGTGCCGGCGTCGGTGCTGGAGGCCGACGTGCTGGCCACCCGGTTGCCCGGGTACTCACCTGCCGACCTCGACGCCCGCTGCACCACCGGTGAGATCGTCTGGGTGGGTGCCGGTGCCCTGGGTTCGGGCGACGGCCGGGTGCGGCTGGTGTTCCGCGATCAGGTCGAGACGCTCGTCCCGGCCCCGGCCCTCGGCGAACCTGATGCGGGCGCCGACGGCGAGGGAGCGCTCGCCAGCCCGGTGCACGAGGCGATCCGGTCTCAGCTGGGACACCGCGGGGCGTCGTTCTGGGACGATCTGGTGCGGGCCGTCGCCGACGCCGGCGCCGACTACCAGGAGCCCACGGTGCTCGCCGCCCTGTGGGACCTCGTCTGGGCGGGGGAGGTCACCAACGACTCCTTCGCCCCGCTACGGGCGTTCCTCTCGGGAGCTGCCGGATCCAGATCTGCCACCAGCCGTCGGGCCGCACCTCGCCAGCGGCCCCGCCCCGGCCGGCTCACCAGGCTCGGTCCGCCGGCTGGCGGTGGTCGGTGGTCGCTGGTGGCCGGGCTGCGGCTGCCTCCTCCCGGCCAGGCTCCGGCCACGCCCACCGAGGTGTCGCACGCCCGGGCCAACCAGCTGCTCGAACGCTACGGGGTGCTCACCCGCGAAGCCGCGTTGGGAGAGGGCACCGAGGGGGGCTTCGCCGGTGTGTACCCGGTGCTCAAGGCCATGGAGGAGCGGGGCACGGTGCGGCGCGGCTACTTCGTGGCCGGTCTGGGGGCCGCGCAGTTCGCGGTGCCCGGCGCGGTCGATCGGTTGCGGAGCGCTCGCAGCTCCGACCACGGCGTCGTGCTCGTCCTGGCCGCCACCGATCCGGCCCAGCCCTACGGCGCCTCGCTGCCGTGGCCTCCCACCGATGGTCGCCCCGCACGGAGCGCGGGTGCTCTGGTGGTCCTGGTCGACGGCGAGGCCGCGGCGTTCGTGGAGCGCGGCGGTCGCAGCCTCCTCACGTTCCCGGCCGCGCTGGTCGACCCGCGGTGGGCCGGGGCGCTGAACGAGGTGGTCCTGAGCGGCCGGCGCAGGAGGTTGGAGATCGCCCGGATCGACGGCGCCCCGGCTCGGGAGTCGAGTCACGCCGAGACCCTCCGCCAGGCCGGCTTCGTCGATGGCTACAAGGGCCTGGTGAAGCGGCTCCGATGAGCCGGGCAGTCGCCGTGGGTAGGGTCGACGACATGTCCACCGAAGCCTGGTACTGGTGCTTCACCCACGACCGCGTCGAGGGAGCGGAGCAGCGTGACGATCCCGACAACTCGCTGGGGCCGTATCCGTCGGCGATGGCGGCGGCCGACTGGCGCTCCACCACCGAACAGCGCGCCGAGGCGTGGAAGCAGGCCGACGAGGAGTGGTCGGGTGACGACGAGGCCGACGACGACGGCGAGCCCTAGCCGCCGACCCGGGCCAGCGACTCGGCGTGGGCGGCCTCGATGTCGGGCTTCACGAAGCGGGCGGCCGACGCCAGCAGGAGGCCGGCGGCGAGCGAGACCGGCACCATCACCACCATGCTGGCCTGGATTCCGAGGTGGTCGGACACGTAGCCGATGAGGGGCAGGAACACCGCTATGCCCGGTACGGCGAACACGGCCATGGTGGAGAAGGAGGCCGAGCGGACCCGCGGCGGGGCCACCAGCGACACGAGCGCGAAGAAGGCGGGAGCGAGCGTGCCGATGCTGGTGGCCAGCACCGCGTGCACCCCGACGGCCACCCAGAGCTCCGGTGAGTAGGCCAGCGCCACCAGCAGCACGCCGTCGAACACCCCCACCATTCCGACGAATCGGAGGAGGAAGTCGGGACGGGCGGCCGAGATCCGTGCCACCAGCGGCATGCCGAGCAGCACCCCGGCGATCTGGAGCGGTTCGACCCCCGCCGTGATCAGGCCGCGCTGCGCCGCGTTCAGGTCGAACACGTCCTCGTAGATGAGCGACAGCAGGTTGGGTATCCCGAAGAGCGCGATCCCCAGGAACGGCACCGCGGTCCAGATCCGCCGCACGGTCCGAACCCGGGCCAGGGTCTGCATCGTCGACCACACGGTCTCGTGGTCGTCCTCGGTGGCGATCGCCTCCTCGTCGGCTCCGGCCGCCCGACGTTCGTGGTGGCCCCGAACCGGCTCGCGCATCCGCAGCGAGAGCAAGACGAAGATGGCGGTGGGAACGGCGAAGAGCACGAACGGCGTGCGCCAGCCGAACGCGTAGGCGAGGCCTCCGCCGAGCAGCGGACCGAGCACCTGGCCCACCGAGTTCCCCAGCCGGTGGGCGGCGAAGACCTTCACGCGCGCCGCCGGTTCGTAGTAGTCCGATAGCAGCGACGAGTGGGTGGGGTTGACCACCGCCCTGCCGCCGCCGGCCCCGATCCGCATGGCCAGCAACATCCCCACCGAGACGGCCAACCCGGTCCCCACCGAGAACAATGCCCACAGCCCCGCCCCGGTGGTGGCGATGCGGACCCGATTGCGACGGTCGCAGTAGAACGAGAGGGGCACCTCGATGAAGATGACCGCGATGGTCGACACGGCCACCAGGAGCAGGGCGCGGCTGTCCGACAGCCCGAAGTGGTCGCGGATGTCGGGGAGGAGCACGGCGAAGGCCGTGCGGTCCAGTTCGTCGACCGCGTTGAGCCCGAACAGCACCAGCAGGGGGAAGGTCGGGGCCCCCATGGTCACCGCCGACGGCCGCCACTCCCGCGCGAGGGCGCGCAGGCGCGAGCCGGCGCCGCGCCCCGTGGGTTCCCCTGTCATCGGGGGCAGAACCTAGGCCAAGGGTGGGCCGAGAAATCGGTGGGCAAGATCCCGAGTCGGGCGTACCCTGACACCATGACTTGTGAACGAAAGCACAAAGTCGTGGTGGTGGGATCGGGCTTCGGTGGGTTGGCGGCCGCGAAGGCCCTGTCGAAGAGGTCGTCGAGGAGCTCGACGGAGGCGGACGTGGAGGTCACGCTCGTCGACCGGAACAACTTCCACACCTTCCAGCCCCTGCTGTACCAGGTGGCCACCTCGGGCCTGAACGCGGCCGACATCGCCCATCCCGTCAGGGGCATATTCCACGACAGCCCCGGCGTCTCCTTCGTCCACGCGGCGGTCACCGGGGCCGACCTCGAACGGGGGATCGTCCACCTCGACGGCACGTCGCACCCGGTCGACGACGTCCCCTTCGACGACCTGGTGGTGGCGGCCGGAGCCACCACCAACACCTTCGGCACCCCCGGCGTCGAGGAGCACGGCTTCCCGCTCTACAACCTGGCCGACGCCACGGCGCTGCGGAACCACGTCCTGGAGCGCTTCGAGGCCGCCGACGTGGCACCCGACCTGATCGACGACGGGGCGCTCACCTTCGTGGTGGTCGGCGGCGGGCCGACGGGCGTGGAGGTGGCGGGAGCGCTGGCCGAGCTGTTCTCGATGGTGCTCCGCAAGGACTTCAAGCACCTCGACGTCGGCCGCGCCCGGGTGGTGCTGGTCGAGATGCTCCCGCAGCTGCTCGGACCGTTCAGCGACCCGTCGCGACGTCACGCTCGTGAGGCCCTGGAGGAGCGGGGCGTCGAGGTGAGGGTGGAGGAGCAGGTCGAGCGGGTGGAGGCCACCCGGGTGGTCCTGGCGGGTGGTGAGGAGATCCCGGCCCACACCCTGATCTGGGCGGCGGGAGTGAAGGCCAACCCCCTCGGAGCGTTGCTGGGTCTGCCCACCGTCGGGAGCGGACGGATCGAGGTGGGGCCCGACCTCAACGTCACCGGTCACCCGAACGTGTGGGCTGTGGGCGACATCGCGGCGTCGATCGATGCCCGGACCGACCAGGGCCCCCTGCCCCAGCTCGCACCGGTGGCCATGCAGGGTGGCGTCCACGTGGCCGAGCAGATCCGCCGGCGGATCGACGGTCTCCCGACGGTGGCGTTCCGCTACCGCGACAAGGGCACCATGGCCACCATCGGCCGGAGCCACGCCGTGGCCGAGCTACCGCTGCGCATCCGCCTGCGGGGCTTCCCGGCGTGGGTGGCGTGGCTCGCCCTCCACCTGGTGATGCTGGCCGGGTTCCGGAACCGCGTGTCGGTGTTCGTCAACTGGGCCTGGAACTGGTTCACCTGGGACCGCGGGCCCCGGGTGATCTTCGGCGGAGAGGGGGCTACCCGTGCCCGAGCATCCGATCGACCCTGATCTCTATGGCCACCCGGTCGTCACGCTCTCCCGGTTGGCGGTACCGCGCCGCGTAGCCGGCCACCGCCTTCGCCACGCGGTCGGGGTCGGAGGTGACCTCCGCCGGTCCCTCGAGCGACAGCCACCGTCCACCGTCGACCTGGCAGACCACCGCTCGCGCGCCCGGCTCGGCCAGCAGGTTTCGCACCTTGCGGCTGGCCGCGAAGGAGATGGCGCGGGCCACCTGGTCGGCGGAGTCGTAGCTGAAGCCCACCGGCACCACGTGGGGCGTTCCGTCGGGGCGGAGGGTGGTGAGGGTGGCCAGGTGGTACTCGCCGAGGAACGCCTCGACGTCGTCGGTGAGGTGCGCGGGATCGAGGGCCATGGGAGCGAAGATAGGTGTGCCTGGAGCGAGCCGTGCACTCCGTAGGCTTCGGGTCGATGGTGTGTTCGGCGTGTGGAGCAGAGGCGGCGGTGGGTGCCCGGTTCTGCGCGTCGTGCGGCCAGTCGCTCCTCATCCTCGACGACGAGCGGCGGGTGGTGACGGTCCTGTTCGCCGACATCGTCGGGTTCACCACCCTGTCGGAGCACCTCGATCCCGAGCTGGTGAAGAACCTCGTCGACCGGTGCTTCAACCGCTTGGCCCAGGACGTCACCGCGTTCGGCGGTCGGGTCGACAAGATCATCGGCGACGCCATGGTCGCCCTGTTCGGTGCCCCCGTGGCCCACGAGGACGACGCCGAGCGAGCGGTGAGGGCGGCGCTCCGGATGCAGGAGACGGTGTGCGCCGAGGTCGAGGCCATCGGCCACGACGTGGAGATCCGCATCGCGGTCAACACGGGCGAGGTCCTGGTGGGGGCCATGGGAGCGGCGGGGTCGGTCACGGCCATGGGAGACGTGGTGAACACCGCATCGCGCCTGCAGGAGGCGGCCGGCGCAGGCGAGGTCGTGGTCGGGCCGGCCACCTACGCGGCCACCCACCGGACCATCGCGTACGAGGCCCGGGGGCTCATCGCCGCCAAGGGCCGAGGCGAGCCGGTGGAGACCTGGCGTGCCATCTCGCCGGTGCTGCCACCGGGGTATCGGGCTCGCCGCGAGGGCGTCCACCTGGTCGGGCGAGACCACGAGATGGGCATCCTCCAGCACGCGGTGCAGACCTCCATCACCCACCAGCGGGCGCTGCTGGTGCTCCTCCTGGGCGACGTCGGTCTGGGCAAGAGCCGCTTGTCCGACGAGGTGGCGTCGAGGGCGGCGGCCGACCACCGGGCGGTGGTCCGAGAGGGGCGGTGCGTGCCCTACGGCGAGGCCAACGTGTGGTGGCCGGTGGCCGACGCCCTGCGCGGGGCCCTGGGCCTCGAGGAGGGCGACGACCGGGAGCGGGCGCTGGAGACCCTCCGCCAGCAGGTGGCCACCACGCTCGCGGCCGGCCAAGACGAGGCGGATCCCGCCGAGGTCGAGCGCACCGCCGAGGGGCTGCTGGCCATGATGGGCTACGACCCGCTGGTGGAGGGCGACGCCGCCGCGGTGCGCCACCACGCGGCTCGGGCCCTCAGCACCTACTCGGAGGCCACGGCCCGTCGTCGCCCGCTCGTGCTCCAGATCTCAGACCTCCACTTCGCCGACGACGTGGTCCTCCACCTCATCGACGACGTCTTCGAACGGATCCACCACCTCCCGGTGGTGGTCCTGGTCACGGCCCGGTCGATCCTGCTGGAGCGGTGGAACCCGCGGCCGGGACGTCACAACTCGCTGGTGTTCCACCTCGATCCGCTCGACCTCGAGGGGACGGGTCAGCTGCTCGAGGCGTTGTCGGGTGGGCCGGTGGCCGAGGAGGTCACCGCCGCGTTCCACGATCGCAGCGGCGGCAACCCCTTCTACGTCGAGGAGCTGGTCGCTCTCCTCGACGGGCCCGATGCTCCCTCCGCGCCGTCGCGGCTGACCCGGGCGGCAGCGTTCCCCGAAGCTCTGCCCGACACGCTCCGCGGCCTGGTGGCCGCCCGCCTCGACGACCTGGCGCCATCGGTCCGCTCGGTGCTCCAGGACGCGGCGGTGCTGGGGTCGCGCGGCACGATGGAAGCTCTGGGTCGGATGGCGGCGCAGCTCGAACGAGGGGTCGACGTCGACGACGCGGTGGGGCAGCTCGTCAACGACGAGATCATGCGGCTCGACGGAGACCGCTGGGCCTTCCGCAGCGACATGGTCCGCGAGGTGGCCTACCAGACCATCACCAAGGTCGATCGGGCCGTCCGCCACTTCGGGATCGCCTGGTTCATGGAGAGCCACGTGGCCGCCGAACAACCCCGGCCGGTGTGGGTGGCCGACCAGCTGGCCCACCACTACGCAGAGGCGGCCACGCTCGCCCGCGACATCGGAGCGCTGGGGTCGACCACCAAGTTCCCTCCCGACCTCGACGACCGGGCCATCCGCTGGCTGGTGGAGGTGGCCCGACGGGCCCAGCGCGACCTGGCGCTGCCCACCGCCAAGCGTCACTACGGCAAGGTCATCGAGCTGCTCGGTCCCGATCTCGACTCGAGAGCCGCCGACGCGTTTCCCGTGCTGCTGGAACGGGCGTCGCTGGCGGTCGACCTGTGGGACGTCGACGCCGCCGAGCGCGACGTGGAGGAGGCCATGCGCCTCGCCGGTCTGGCCGGCGATGCCGCGGGTGCCGCCAACGCGCTCGTGGTGCGCGGCACCATCGAGCACCGCGGTGGAGATTCCAACGCCGCCATCGCCACCCTCACCGAGGCCGCCGAGGCCTTCGTAGCGCTGCGCGACCCGGCGGGCAGCGCCAGGGCGCTCCGCGAGCGGAGCCTGGTCGAGATCCTCAACGGCCGCATGGACGAGGCCGAACTGTCGGCCCGTGACGCCCTCGGTGCCTTCGTGGAGGCCGACGACCGCGCCGGTCAGGGTTGGGCGCACCAGAGCCTGGCATGGATCAGCTTCGTCTCGGGCCGCGGGAACGACGCGGCCCTGCACGCTCAGGAGGCGGTCGACCGGTTCGAGGAGCTGGACGACCAGCGGGGCCTGGCGTGGTCGTGGGGCGTCATGGGCTGGGTCCGCTTCCAACAGGGCCGGGTCGACGAAGCCGAGCTGCTGGCCGAGGAGACCATCGTCGAGGCCCAACAGCTCGGCGATCCCTGGGCCGTGGCCATGACCAGGCTCCTGCTCGCCTCGATCCGCCTCTGGTCGGGCCACCCCGCCGCCACCGTCGAGCTGGCGTCGGAGTCGTTGGCTAGCTTCGACGCGCTGGCCGATTCGTACGGGCGGGGGCTGTCCTCCTCGGTGCTGGGACGGGCGCTGGTCATGAGCGGTCAGGTCCAGCAGGGGCTCGACCTGCTCCACCGCGCCAGCTACCCGGCCGCGGCCAGCGGGCGAGGCCGCGGGCCGGCGGGCGGACAGGTGGCGCGCCAGACGCTCTTCGCCACGAGCATCCAGCTGGGGCAGCCGGACCTCGCCGCCGATGTGGCCGAGGAGCTGCTTCCGATCGCCGCCGACGGCCACCCCGATGCCAGCGCCGCGCTCGGGCTCCACGCGCTCCAGGAGGGCGATCTGGCTCTGGCGGCGGCCCACCTGTTCCGCGACGAGTCGGCCTCGGCCACGGCCAACCTGGCGGCATCCCGTGCACTCGTGGCGGCCTTCACCGGACGGGGAGACGTGCCGGCTCAGATCGAGATGGTCGAGGGTCGCGACGGGGCCACCTACCTCGACCGGTCGCTCACGGCCATGGCCCGGGCGGTCGAGGTGCTCCGCCACCCGACGGTCGACCCCGATGGAGCCGATCGGAGTCGCTCGTCGGCGCTTGCCGGGCTGGAGCGGTCTCGGGCCGAGATCGAGGCCACCGGCGACGTGGTGGCCCGCGCCGTCACCGGTCTCGTCGGCGCCCACCTCAGC
>JAAZBK010000139.1 GCA_012513855.1 Acidimicrobiales bacterium | reverse complement strand
GGTCGACGTCGAGCGGGCCTGGGAGCAGTTCACCGAGGCGTTGGGCGGCGCGCTGGCCCAGTTCGGACCCGAGAGCATCCTGATCATCGACACCGCCGCTGACGACGACGCGGCTACGCCGTTCGTCCAGTTCGCCGGGCTCGACGACGACCGCGGCGTGCGGATGGAGGTGTCCGACGACAAGTTCCTCGACCCCGCCCACCACCTGGGCGACGACGGACACGAACAGCTGCGGGCGCTCGGCTTCACGGCTCCCCACGGCGACGAGCACCCCAACCCGTACCTCGACCGGGAGGGCGAGGGCATCGGCGAGCTGGCCACCATCGCCGCCCGGGTGCTGCGGGAGGTGATCGGCGTGGCCCACCCGTCCCAGCTCCAGTCCGGTGGGCCGGGCTCCCCCGACGCGGAGCTGGATCCGAGCCTGCTGGTGGCGGTCCAGGCCCAGGGGGCCGACCACCTGCGCCAGTTGGTCGACGAGGCACTGACCCCGCTGTTCGACGGTCCCCCGCCCCACGACGCCGACGGCGACATCCCGGTGGTGGCAGGGTCTTCGCTGGTATTCGTGCGGGTCCGCCCGAACCAGCCGGTGATCGAGCTGTTCTCGATCCTGGTCCAGAACGTCGCCAACCCCCAGCAGGCGGCCATCGAGACCACGATCTTGAACCGCGACGCCGACTTCATCCGATACCTGGTGGCCGGCGACCGGATCCTGGCCCGGGTGTGCGTGCCCGCGTTCCCGTTCCTGCCGATCCAGTTGCGCTGGATGCTGGGCGAAATGGCCCGGACCCTCGATGAGGTCGACGACGACCTGGCGCTCCGGGTGGGCGGAACGGTGTGGCGAGACCCCCAGGCCGTGGAGGGCGGCGACGGCGGCCCGATCGTGGGCGTCCACCCCGCGGTGGCCACGCTGCGGGAACTGGAGGCCGAGACCCCGGGTTCGGTCGACGCCGACCTGGCCGCCCGGGTCTGCGGTCACGACCAGAACCTGATCCTGCGCCTTATCGACTGGGCCGGGAACCAGGAGGAGGCGTGGCGCAAGACCCGCGAGGAAGCCCTACAGGCCCAGGACGGCGACACGGCCGAGACGGCCAAGGAGCAAGCCGACCAGGCCGAGCACACCGCGTCGATCCTGCGAAGGGCCCTACGGGTGGTGGTCACGAACCACCCCCCGACCGGCCCCGACGGCACCCCGCTGGGAACCAGCGCCTACAACGCCCCCGGCTACCTCTGATCGAGCGGCCAGCCCGTCAGGGCGCCGAGTAGTCGGCCCGAACGTCCACCCCACCCGTCAGCGGCGCCTCTTTGGCGTTGGCGGGCGACGATCGAACCCATGTCGGTACCGGTCGGAGAACGGGTCCTCAGCCTGAATCATCGGGTACTTGAGGAAGTCACGGTCGCGACTCCAGATAGTGGAGATGCCGTGTTCCAACATCAAGGCGACGAGATGAGCGTCGGGTACCCCGTTGGCGCGCGCCGGTGTTTCGGTGGTCACCTGTTGGTAGATGCTCCAGAACCGCTCGTGCTCTCCAGCCACTCGCATGTGAGGGTGAGACATGAGCTGGTCGAGGTTGGCCACTGCATCAGCATGTGAGAGCGGGCGGGCGAACACCGCCGGGTGCGTAGCGATGCGGAGGTAGCCCATCAGCGCCGGCCACAGAAGGACCACCAGATCTGGCCCGGCAACGAGGTGTCGAAGAAGAGCGAGCGCCCGCTCCTGCTCCGGGGCGCCATCGTTCGACGCGTACAGCAAGACGTTCGTGTCGAGGGTCTGGCTCATCGATATCGGTCAGTCGGCATCGAGCACGGCCCACAGGGCGTCGCGGTCGTCCAGGTCGACCTTCGCTCGCATGGGTTGGCTGACCCAGACGAGTTCGCCAGGCGCTTGGGGCTCATCAACGAGCGCTCGCGCCAACAACTCAGACGCGATGACGCCCAGCGGCTTGTTCTCTCGGGCCCGACGGGCCTTCAGCTGGCGGAGAACGGCCTCGTCAAGGTCGAGCGTGGTACGTGCCATGCATCTGATGCTATCGACATCAGCATCAGATGCATGGCTCGTTCGATGGGAGTTCGAGACGGAGGTCAATCCGTGTCCCCGCTGTGTCTACGGTCGAGCGCTGCCGCCAGCAACGCTGCACCTCGGCGCTGGACCATGTCGGGTTCGGCGATTCGAGCTCGGGCCTCTGCGACGGTGAAGAGCCCACGCTCCAGGCAGTCAGCCACCATCTGGTCCAACCCGACCTGGTCGACCTGTGGGTCCGTGGAGATGTCGATCACGGTCCGTAACGCCGTCGTGCAAGGGATGCCTTGGATGACGGAGCGGTCCTTCTCTGGGATCGGGTCGGTGTAGTGGACGACGACCTCTTGTCCATTGATCACCCGGACCTCGACGAGGTTGCCGTCCGCGTCGACGTGGAGTGGGTCGGCCGGCACCAGGTCTTCCTCGTCGGGGCCGTCCTCGTCGAAGCGACAATCGCAGCTCATCATCTGTCGGGTGCACAGCGGACACCGCTGCATGTCGCAACCAAGGTGGTGGAACCCACCCGGTACGACACCGCAGTCGTGACACCGGCCCCGCTCGGCATGACCACCGCGGCCACGGCCCCAAGGAATCATCTCGACGCGGTTCCCATCGAGGTGGAGAGCCCCGACGCTGCACGACGTCGCCCGACTCATCTCCTTGTTGCACCATGAACACACCGCCATCGCATTGCCTCCTGATCTCACCCGGGTCGGGCATGTCGTTCGGAGGCTCAGGCCTCGATCAGGCTCGCGGTGGCGACAAAGGCTCTCAACCGCTTCCACACCTTCGGAAGCTGACGCTTCGAGTTCGGACCGACGCACCACATCTGGGCGTCGTCCCGGTGTAGCGATGGTAGGGCAGGCCGGGTTGTGAAACAACGGTCTGGACGGCGGCGATCACCATCGGGCACATCGCCGTACACGACCTGTGTCGACGTACCCGCTGTCGCCGAAACAACAGCGTCAGCGCTGGAGGCCGTCACCGTCGCCGCCCGTGGACCGCAGGAGCTGGTTGACGCGGGCTGCCTGGCGGACCAGGTGGTCCCGTTCGGCCAGGTTCGGGGCGTTGCGGGCGGCTGTGGCGTAGAGGCTTGCCGCCAGGTCGAGGTCGCCGTTCTTCTCGTGCAGGTGGGCGGCCACCGCTTCGCGACGGGGGACGTCGTCGGCGACGTCGGCCAGGGCCGCGAGGCCGGCCAGGGGACCGTCGGCCTCCCCCACCGCCACCGCCCGGTTGAGCCGCACGATCGGGGTGTCGGCCAACTTCAGCAGCTCGTCGTACCACTCGACGATCTGGACCCAGTCGGTGTCTTCGAAGCGCTGAGCGTCGGCGTGGAGGGCGGCGATGGCCGCCTGCGCCTGGTACGGGCCGAGACGCTCGCGGGCCAGCGCTCGACCCAGGATCTGGATGCCCTCGGCGATCAGGTCGGTGTCCCAGAGCGTCCGGTCCTGGTCGGCGAGCACGACGACGCGTCCGTCGCCTCCAGTGCGGCTGGATCGTCGGGCGTGGTGCAGGAGCATGAGGGCCAACAGACCGTCGGCTTCGGGTTCGTCGACCAGCGATGCGAGTTGGCGGGTCAGGCGGATCGACTCGGCCGCCAGGTCGACGTCGCCCGAGTAGCCCTCGTTGAAGACCAGGTAGAGCACCCTCATCACGGTGGTGACGTCGCCCACGGCGCCGAGCCCGGCCCTGCTCACCGTGCGCTTGGCCCGGCTGATCCGCTGGGCCATGGTGGCCTCGGGCACCAGGTAGGCCTGGGCGATCTGGCGGGTGGTGAGCCCGCCGACGGCCCGGAGCGTGAGCGCTACGGCCGACGACGGCGTGAGGTCGGGATGGGCGCAGAGGAAGTAGAGCCGCAGCGTGTCGTCGGTGCTCGGCACCTCACCTAGAGGTGGAGCCGAGTCGTAGCGGACCTCGCGCTGGCGACGGGACGCGTCGGACCGGGCCAGGTCGAGGTAGGCCCGCCACGCCACCGTGACCATCCACGCCGTCGGATCGGCCGGTTCCTCGCGCTCCCAGGCGTCGAGGGCGCTGACCAGTGCCTCCTGCACGGCGTCCTCGGCCGTCGCGAAGTCCACTCCGCGACGGCCGAGGATCCCGATCACCCGTGGGACCAGGTTGCGCACCTCGACGTCGTCGATGGTCACCGGAGTGCCGAAGCCCGAGGCGTCACGTGAGGGTGGCGCCGGCGTGGCAGTCGCCCGACTGGGCGGGTGGAGCGGTCAGGAACGGGCGGACCTCGAGCCACTCGTGGATCGGCTTGCCGTCCTTGCCGGGCGCGGCCGACAGCTCGCCGGCCAGTTCGATGGCCCGCTCCTGGCTGTCGACGTCGACGACCATCCAGCCGGCGATCAGGTCCTTGGTCTCGGCGAAGGGGCCATCGGTCACCGGTGGCCGGCCCTCGCCGTCGTGACGCACCCACATGCCGTCTGGGGCGAGGGCCTGCCCGTCGATGAACTCGCCGGTGCCCTGGAGCTTGGTGGCAAAATCGTTCATGTAGGCGATGTGGGCGTTGACCTCCTCGGGCGTCCACTGGTCCATCGGGACGTCGTTCACCGCGGCGGGAGCGCCCCGGTAGTGCTTCAGGAACAGGTACTTGGCCATGGTGTTCTCCTACTGCCGGCGACCCCGGTGGCCGCTCTCACAGGTAGAGACGAAGCCAACCCGGCGTTCTCGACATCTTCGGCTGGATTCATATTTGCGCTCCCCTCCGAAGTGCGAGCAGCCGAGTGCGGCTGGTCGCCTTGTCCGTCATCGACACACCTGCAGATCACTACAAGCGTTCCCGTCATCTGAACCTCACCGGCTAGACCAATCCGCGTCGGTCAGCAGGCAGCGGCCCAATGATCCGAGCCTCGAGTACCGTCCGGCGGCACATGTCGGGTTTTGCGGACATCGATCCTGGGGAGTGGATCGCCAGCAACGAGCTGGCCTTCGCGGTTCGCGACCTGCATCCGGTCTCCGACGGGCACTCGCTGGTGATCCCCCGGCGTGTCGTGTCCACCTGGTGGGAGGCGACCGCCTACGAGAAGCTCGCCATGTTCGAGCTGGTCGACGACGTGAAGCGGCTGCTCGACGCCGAGCACTCCCCTCACGGTTACAACGTCGGCTTCAACGACGGTGCTGCGGCCGGCCAGACCGTCGACCACCTCCACGTGCACGTCATCCCCCGCTACCGGGGCGACGTCGACGATCCCCGCGGCGGCATCCGCCACGTGATCCCGGGTCGGGGCAACTACCTGGCCCCCGTCCCGGCCGCAACAGCCGCACCGGCCGGGCCCGCGCTGGTGACCCCGCTCGACGGTCACCTGCGTCGCAAGCTCGTCCAGTGCCTGGTGGACGACGAGTTCGACCGCATCGACCTCGCCATCAGCTTCGTTATGCGCTCGGGCCTGAACCTCATCGCCCGCTACCTCGACGAGGCCCTCGAGCGGGGAGCCAGCGTCCGGCTCCTCACCACCGACTACGGGCTCATCACCGACGCCAGTGCCCTCGGGTTCTTCCTCGACCGCCTG
>JAAZBK010000138.1 GCA_012513855.1 Acidimicrobiales bacterium | reverse complement strand
GAACTCCCGCATGGCCCGGGCGACGCGGACCTGGGTCCGGGCGGTGCACACCTCTATTCTGCAGACGTCGGCCAGCCACGCGGCACAGGTGAGCGCACCCCAGGTCACAAACGAGCCCCGGGCGTCGATCTCACCCACCAGCACCAACAGCTCATAGGTCCCCACCGAGAGCCTCCCAGCCAGGTCGATCACCTCGGCCTCGAGCCGCTCCGTGGGCCGGTCGACCAGCTCGGTACGCGCCCGCGGGCGCGGCACAGATGGCTCTGACCTGGGTGGATGCACCCGGGTTCGCGGCGTTGGGGCTTGTCGTTCGGCGGTCAGGGTCATGGTGTCACCTCTGTAGGCTGATCGAAGCGGGGAAGGGAACATCTGTTCGATCAGCCTACAGAGGGGGTACGACAAACGAACCGAGCCCGAAGCGATACAGCCCCCGACCGCCCCGATCAGATCGGTTCCAAGACGCGCCCGCGGGCGCGTCTTCGGGGCGACTGGACGCCTTGCAACCCATGCTCGTTCACACCCCTTGCCCGGAACACCGAACCCGAGCGGAGATCCTTCGATTCTCTGGCTCGCCAACGACGCAGACCACCTACCCCTGGCGAGGCAGGCTTCATCGGAGCTGACCCACCGGGGAGCGTGCCAATCCCCGCACACCCGACGGTTCCTAGTTCCCGGCCGCCTCGTCGTAGATCCACGCCACGACGTCCTGCATGGCCATCACCATCGTCTCGATCTGGATGGCCCGGTCGTCGTGGGCCAGCGGTAGGTCCTGCGCCTCGCGCAAGCGCTCGTACTCCGCCGACATCGGTCCGAGCCCGGGGCTCACGGTGGCCCGCAGGTAGACCAATCCGCGTTCTATCACCTCGTCGGGGAGCGAGATCGTGTGGCCGTGGTCGTCGTGGACGCGAAGGTGTGCGCTGGCATAGGAGAGCGAGACCAGCCGCTCCTCGCCTGGCGCCCCGAAGTTCCAGTAGCTCCAACGGTCGTACAGCCGGCGGTAGCGCTCGGTCGTGTACCCGCGAGTGAAGTACGCCATCGGCGGGAGGTCGTCGGGAGCGATGTCGCCCTTCTGGAGGTCGACGGCCCACCGGGGGATGAACCCGCCCTTCGAATCGTCCGCTATCAGCTCACGCCACTCGCCGACTCCGCTGTCGGTGTCGACGAACACCTCGTGGACGTGCGGTGCCAGGTGCAGCACGAACGGCTCGCCCTTGCCCGTCAACGGCAGGTGCTTGTACCAGGAGTGGTCGTCGGACGCGAACGCTGCGAACTGGCGGATCTGTTCCTCGGTCGGACGAGGTCCCCGGAGCACCATTCGGTAGTACTCGTCGTCTCGAGATGATCGGCCGGTCACAGCAACCTCCTGACAAGGGTGGTCTGGCGAGCTAGGCGTTCTAGCCCGCCCGGCCGCGCGATCCACCGTGAGAATCTGCGCCTCGGCGGCACCCGAAGATCAGGTTGGGAGCCGGCGCGAAAAGCGGTGGACGCCGGCACCGCAGGGGTGTGACGATGCTCGGCTCATCACACGGCTGGAAGTCAGTCGAAGACCGCACGGAGGTGGTTGCCATGCATCACAGATAGGCCGGTGAACGAAGCGGATCCGCTCCTGGATCCCCACCGGCCCTCCCCTGGAGGGCTGATGCGCAACCACGACCAGAAGGCCCGCGACATGGCACGCTCCGTGCTCCCGTCGACGGCTCGCAAGCACGCGCGCGAAGCACGCGCCTTCATCCACGGACGCGACCGCGTCCGCCTCCGCGCCGAGTTGCACGACCTCCGCAGCCTCGACGATCCCGACGACTTCGAAGGCGACCTCACCTTCCCCGTCCAGCGCCACATCAAGACCATGGTCGGCCACCGACGGTCCGCCGACAAGGTCGGCTCGCTCATCGCCTGGGCCGAGCGACTCGTGCACCGCGACCCCCAGCTCGACGCCGCGTCACCTGAGGACCGCGAGGTTCACCTCCGCACCCTCCTCCCTCCCGGATTGATCGGCGAGCACGCACTCACCCACCTGTGGTGGGTCCTCAGCGATCGTCGCAGCCACTGGCCG
>JAAZBK010000137.1 GCA_012513855.1 Acidimicrobiales bacterium | reverse complement strand
GACTCGTGGATCTTCTGGAAGCCGCGGATCGAGCTGCCGTCGAAGGACAGGCCGTCCTCGATGACGTCGTGGGTGAGGAACTTCGCCGGGATGGTGAAGTGCTGCATCACGCCGGGCAGGTCGCAGAAGCGGACGTCGACGGTCTCGACGTCGTTCTCCTCGATGAAGGCGAGGAGTTCGTCGGCGTCTTGGAACATGGGTCCTCCGAAAGCACTGGGTGGTCTGACGGAGTGAACCGTAGGCCGCGCGCATCACTGGGTGGTGTCGTCCGTGTTTCGGGGGTGTTACACGTTGGGCGTTAGGGTGACCGCGTGACGACCGAGACCGTTCCGTACCCCGGCGAGTCCCTGGGCCTGCCCAAGATGGGGCCCGGGTCGCTGGCCGGCTGGGGCAGCCGCCTGGGTGCGCTGGTGCTGGACTGGGGGGCCAGCATGGTCGTGGCGCTGGGTGCCTTCGGTGGGGGCGTCCTCACCGAGAGCGGCTGGAAGGCCTGGATGGTGCTCGCGGTCTACTTCGTGCAGAAGGCCGTGCTGACCGCGTTGGTCGGCGGCAGCTTCGGGCAGCTCATCTCGAAGATCGGGGTGACCCGTGTGGACGGGACCCCCATCGACGTGTGGCGCTCGATCGTCCGCTCGGCCTTGGTGTGCCTCGTGCTGCCCGCCGTCGTGATCGGTCCGGACCGCCGTGGCATCAACGACCTGCTCCTGGGCACCGTCGTGGTCAACCGGCGCTGATCACTTTTTCAATGTTCGCCTGACAAGTGTGAATGAAAGGCCTCGTCGGCGGCGCGCCACCCGTGTACGGTGGGTCGCCGGAAACCGTGCCCCTATAGTGGGCCGAAATCTGACCCGAGGGAACTGAATGATCGGCTACGTCCTGCGGCGACTCGCCAACTACATCGTCCTGCTGTTCGTGGCGGTGTCGTTGACCTATGTCCTGGCCGCGACCCAGTTGAACCCCCGCTCGCTGTTCCTGATGCGCAACCCGCCGTTGGACCCGCGCTCGATCGAGTCGATGCTGCTGTCCCGCAACCTCAGCGAGAACGTGCCGCTGTGGGAGCGCTACTGGACGTGGCTGACCAACGTCCTCACCAAGTGGGACTGGGGCCAGTCGCCCATGGGCGCGGTCGTGAACGACGAGATCGGCGCCCGCATCTGGGTCAGCCTCCGACTCCTGCTCATCGGCACCATGCTCGGCCTGGTGCTGGGCGTCGCCATCGGGGCGTGGGCGGCCACCCGCCAGTACAAGATCTCCGACCGGGTGATCACCGTGCTGACCCTGCTGGTCGTCTCGACCCCGGCCTTCGTCATCGGCCACGTCTCGCAGATCCTGGCCACGGACGCCAACCGCCGCCTGGGCTACCAGTTCTTCGAATTCATCGGGGAGACCGGTGCCATCCATGGGGAGGGGTGGTGGCCCGTTCTGGCGGACCGGCTGCAACACCTCCTGCTACCCACCGTGGTGCTGATGTTGCTCGGACTGGCGTCGATGAGCCGCATCCAGCGCAACCTGATGCTGGACGCCCTCGGCTCTGACTTCGTCCGCACGGCCCGGGCCAAGGGCCTGCGTGAGAACAAGGCGGTCATGAAGCACGCCTTGCGCACCGCCCTGATCCCGACCGCCACCTACGTGGCGTTCACGGTCGCGACGATGTTCGTGGGCGCGACCTACACCGAGAAGATCTTCGGCTTCCGCGGCATGGGTGCCTACGGCATCGACACGATCCAGGGCCAGGACATCCACGGCGTGGTCGCCGTGACGGCGTTCGCCGGCGTCTGCGTGCTCGTGGGTGCGGTGCTGTCCGACATCTTCGTCGCCATCCTCGACCCGCGCGTGCGGCTGAGCTGAGGGAGAACCTTTCCATGACCCAGCACTCTGCAGGCTCCCAGGGCGTCGGCCCGGCCGAGACCGCACCGGCCCCCGCCGAGGTCGAGCAGCCGACCACGCCCGGCGCGCGCAAGCGCCTCAGCCGCGGCCAGCTCACGTTCCGTCGCTTCCTGCGCAACAAGACCGCCGTCGTCGGCGCCATCGTGATCATCACCCTGGCGATCATCGCCGCGATCGGTCCCGAGCTCTTCTACTGGAAGTTCGACGACATCGACTACGACGCCTTCCTCAAGGGCCCCGACAGCAACCACATCCTGGGCACCACCCAGGCCGGTCGCGACGTGCTCGCCCTCACGCTGCGCGGCATGAGCAAGTCGCTGATCATCGGCTTCATGGTCGCGCTCATCGCCACCTCGATCGCCGCCCTGGTCGGCGCGACCGCGGCCTACGTCGGCGGCTTCACCGAGAAGGCGATCCTCTGGATCGTCGACCTCATGCTGGTCATCCCGTCGTTCCTGCTGATCGCCGTCATCACCACCGGCGGCCCGCAGGGCCCGAACGCGTGGCTGCTGCTCGTGGTGCTGCTGGCCATCTTCGGCTGGCCGCTGAGCTCCCGCGTCGTCCGCTCGCTCACCCTCTCGGTGAAGGAGCGCGAGTACATCCAGGCTGCGAAGTTCATGGGCCTGCCGGCGTGGAAGATCATCATCCGGCACATCATCCCCAACGTCAGCTCGCTGCTGATCATCGACGCCACGCTGGGCGTCGGCTACGCGATCCTGGCCGAGACCGGCCTGTCGTACTTCGGCTTCGGCGTCCAGGCCCCCGACACCTCGCTGGGCACGCTGATCGGTGAGGGCGCCCGCATGGCGACCACCTATCCGTGGGTCTTCATGGGCCCGGCCACCGTCCTCGTCATCCTGGTCATGAGCGTCAACGCGGTCGGCGACGGCCTGCGCGACGCCCTCGACCCCACGTCCGGCTCGGGAGGCCGCGCATGAGCACCGCTTCGACCAACCCCGCGACCACCGCTGCGCCGGCGCGCAAGCGGCGCACCGCCGCCGGTGACGTCGTCCTCGAGGTCAAGGACCTGCACGTCACGTTCCCCAGCGAGGCGGGTCCCGTCCGGGCCGTCCGCGGGCTCAGCTTCGACCTGCGTGCGGGCGAGACCATGGCCATCGTCGGCGAGTCGGGTTCCGGCAAGTCGGTCACCTCGCTGGCCATCATGGGCCTGCTCGCCAAGGGCGCCCGGGTCGAGGGATCCATCAAGCTGCACGGCGACGAGCTGCTGGGCCGCTCCGACGAGGAGATGTCCCGCACCCGTGGCCAGGCCCTGTCGATGGTCTTCCAGGACCCGCTGTCGGCGCTCACGCCGGTCTACACGATCGGTGACCAGATCGTCGAGGCGATCCAGATCCACAACAAGGGCACCTCGAAGGAGGCCGCCTGGCAGCGCGCCATCGAGTTGCTCGACCTGGTGGGCATCCCGAACCCCGAGCAGCGGGTCAAGTCGTTCCCGTTCGAGTTCTCGGGCGGCATGCGCCAGCGCGCGATGATCGCGATGGCGATCGCCAACGACCCCGACGTGATCATCGCCGACGAGCCCACCACCGCCCTGGACGTGACCATCCAGGCCCAGGTGCTCGAGGTGCTGAAGAAGGCGCAGCAGGAGACCGGCGCCGCGATCATCATGATCACCCACGACCTCGGCGTCGTGGCGGGCATGAGCGACCGGGTCACGGTCATGTACGCCGGCCGCCCGGTCGAGCAGGGCACCGTCGACGACATCTTCTACCGGCCCGCGATGCCGTACACGATCGGCCTGCTGGGCTCGGTGCCCCGCCTGGACCAGGGCAACCAGGAGGCGCTGGCCACCCTCGAGGGCAACCCGCCCTCGGTGGTCAACCTGCCGCCCGGGTGCCCGTTCGCGCCGCGCTGCCCGCTGGCCATCGAGGCCTGCCGCACGGCCGAGCCGGACCTCGAGCGCGTCGACAGCGGGCACTCCGCCGCGTGCGTGCGGGTCGACGAGGTCGTCTCGCAGGGCATGACGTACGCCGGCATCTTCCCCGTGCCCGACCTCACCCGGTCGCAACTCGCGGAGGTACCGCGCGAGGAGCGCGAGACCGTCCTCCAGCTCAACGACATGAAGAAGCACTACCCGCTGATGAAGGGCGCCATCTACCGGCGCCGCGTGGGCACGGTGTTCGCGGTCGACGGGATCGACCTGGACGTCCGCGAGGGCGAGACCCTGGGCCTGGTGGGGGAGTCCGGGTGTGGCAAGTCCACGACGCTGCTCGAGGTGCTGAACCTCGCCGCGCCGAGCGGCGGCTCGATCGAGGTGTTCGGCAAGGACACCTCGAAGCTGGGCCGCAAGGAGAAGTTCACGATGCGGCGCGACCTGCAGGTCGTGTTCCAGGACCCGATGGCCTCCCTCGACCCCCGCATGCCGATCTTCGACATCATCGCCGAGCCATTGGGCGTCCACGGGTTCACCAAGGACGAGATCGAGAAGCGGGTCATGGAGCTCCTCAAGCTGGTCGGGCTCGAGGAGGGCCACGCCGACCGGTACCCGCAGCACTTCTCCGGTGGCCAGCGCCAGCGCATCGGCATCGCCCGGGCGCTCGCGCTGTCGCCCCGCCTGATCGTGCTCGACGAGCCCGTCTCGGCGCTCGACGTCTCGATCCAGGCCGGCGTCATCAACCTGCTCGAGGACCTGCAGGGCCAGCTCGGCCTCTCGTACGTCTTCGTGGCCCACGACCTCGCGGTCATCCGCCACATCGCCGACCGGGTCGCGGTCATGTACCTCGGCAAGATCGTCGAGATCGGCGACGTGGACGAGGTGTACGAGCGCCCCCGGCACCCGTACACCCAGGCGCTGCTGTCGGCGATCCCGATCCCCGACCCCCAGACCGAGCGGTCGCGCAAGCGGATCCTCCTCACCGGGGACCTGCCCAGCCCGGCCGACCCGCCCTCGGGCTGCAAGTTCCGCACGCGGTGCCAGAAGTTCCCGCTCCTGTCGGAGGGCGAGCAGCGCAAGTGCATCGAGGAGCCGCCGGAGCTCGTCGGCAAGGTGCCCGGCGAGGACCACGCGGACGCCTGTCACTACAGCGAGGTCGTCTCCGTCATGTGACGTCCCACGCCGTCGCGACCCCTTAAGTTTCCACTCATCGTTATGTGGATGACGCTTACGGTCGCGGACGGTAACGAGTTGGGTACGAAGCTGGTAAACACCCATCTGGCTTCGTACTCTGTTCCCCAACGTGCGCGCAGACGGGTCACCCGGACGGCGTACTGGCAACAGCCTCGGGGAATTTCCCCACCATTCACGATCGGAGGACACGTGAAGCCCATCAAGATCTTCGCTCCCGCCATGCTGGGAGCTGCGGCGCTCGTCCTGAGCGCCTGCGGTGGCCCCGCTGCCACGCCGAGCGGTTCCGCCGCCCCCGGTGGCAGCAGCGCCGCCCCCACCGGCGGTGCCAGCACCCCGGCCGAGACCCCCGCCGCCACGAGCGCCGGCTGGGACATCAACGAGCAGCCGCGTGAGGCCCTCGCCCAGGGCGGCACCCTGCGCCTGTCCGTCACCGAGATGATGACGAACTGGAACGGTGCCCACGTCAACGGCAACCAGTACGACAACACGCAGATGCAGGCGCCGATGACGCCGGCGTACTTCAACTTCGACTCGGGCGGCAAGCCGGTCCAGAACGAGAACTTCCTCACCAGCTACACCGACGAGATGGACGGCGAGTCCCAGGTCATCACGCTGAAGATGAACGAGAAGGCCGTCTGGGGCGACGGTGACCCGATCACCGCCGACGACTGGATCGCCACCGTCAACGCCCTCAACGGCAAGGACCCGGCCTTCGAGGTCGCCTCCACCGAGGGTTGGAAGGACCTGGCGTCGGTCGAGAAGATCAGCGACTACGAGGTGAAGTTCACGTTCACCAAGACGTACCCCGACTGGACCGCCATCATCTCCGGTGGCCCGATGCGCGCCGAGGCCGTGGCCGACGCCAACACGTTCAACACCGGGTGGACCACCCTGAAGAACGAGTGGCTCTCCGGCCCGTACAAGGTCGAGTCGCTCACCGCCGACCTGCTCACGCTGGTCCCGAACGACAAGTGGTGGGGCGAGGCCCCGCTGCTCGACAAGGTGACCTTCAAGGCCATCGCCGCCGACGCCGTCGCCTCGGCGTTCGCGAACCAGGAGATCGACTTCCTCGACGTCGGCCCGGACCCGGACGGCTACGCCCGCGCCTCGGCCACGCCGAACACGGTCATGCGCAAGGCCGCCGGCCCGAACTTCCGCCACTTCACCTTCAACAGCGAGGCCGAGAACCTGAAGGACGTCAAGGTCCGCCAGGCGATCGTCATGGGCCTCGACCGTGAGGTCATCGCGAAGTCCGACCTCGCCGGTGTCGACTGGGAGCCGAAGCCGCTGAACAACAACATCTTCCTGCCCAGCCAGCCCGAGTACGTGGACCTGGGCGCGGAGACCGGCATCGACTACGACGTCGAGGGCGCCAAGAAGCTGCTCGACGAGGCCGGCTGGACCGAGGGTGCCGACGGCATCCGCGAGAAGGACGGCGCCAAGCTCAACGTCAAGTTCGCCGCCCTGACCGGCGTCAAGGCGTCCGAGAACGAGGCCCTCCAGGCGCAGAACATGCTCAAGGAGATCGGCGTCAACCTCGAGATCGTCGCCACCCCGGTCTCCGACTTCACCGGTGGCAACCTGCTCGAGCCCGGCAACTTCGACATCACCGCGTTCTCCTGGATCGGTACCCCGTACCCGCTGCGTGGCATCGACCAGATCTACGGTGGTTCGCCCGACAACTGGGGCTCGAACTTCGCCCGCCTCTCCAACCCGGAGCTGAACGAGCTCATCCCGCAGATCGCGGTCGAGCCCGACGTGGCCAAGCGCAACGAGATGGGCCAGCAGGCTGCCAAGCTCATCTGGGAGTCGGTCCACACCCTGCCGCTGTACCAGCGTCCTGAGCTGGTCGCGACCAACGGCAAGCTCGCCAACTACGGCGCGTTCGGCCTCGGTTCGGCCAACTGGGTGAACGTGGGCTTCCAGTCCTGACTGGTTGACTGATCACACCGGGTGGGCCGGTTCCTTCGGGAACCGGCCCATCCGTCATTTCCTGGTTGATTT
>JAAZBK010000136.1 GCA_012513855.1 Acidimicrobiales bacterium | reverse complement strand
TCGATCGGCTCCAACGCCCACCTCTCCCTGGTGCCCGGAGCGGGCCACGCCGCCCACCTCCACGACCCCGCAGCGGTGGCCGGGGTGATCGTCGACATGGTGAGCCGAGCGCACCCGACCTGAGCGGGCGTGCGCTCCCACGTCGACGTCGACGGCCTCGGCCCTGCCCGCGTCACCGAAACGGGCCGAAGTCACTCTCGTTGCAGAAGTGGTCGACATCCAGCCACCCCGGCAACGAGATTCCGGACCGTGGTTGGTCGGCTGGTCGGCCGCTGGCCGGTCAGCCGGTGACGTGGCGGAGCTTGTCGGGGTTCATCTGGCCGAAGATCCGGACTATCCGCCCCGATTCGTCGAGGTCGGCGCACATCACCATCTCGGGCTCGTCTCCATCGAGGAACACCAGACCCGGCGAACCGTTGACGTCGGCGAAGCGAACCGACAGGTGGGCACCGCGCTTGGCCAGGTTGACCCACAGGCGTGCCACCCGGTCCGCGCCCACCACCGGGCGACGGGCCGCCCGCTTGGCGGCACCGCCGTCGTCCAGTTGGACCACGTCGGGCGCCATCTCGGCCATCACCCCATCGACGTCGCCGCTCATGATCGCCACCATCAGGCGGGCCAGCACGCCGTTGACGATCTCGGGGTCTGGCTTCACCGTCCGGGGAACCGAGCCCTCGATCTTGCGGCGTGAGCGCGAGGCGATCTGGCGGACCGCTTCCTCGGTCCGGTCGACGGCATCGCTGACCGCCGCGAAGGGATAGCCGAACACGTCGTGGAGCAAGAGGACGGCACGCTCGACCGGGCTCAGCTGGTCGAGGAGCACCAGGAACGCGTAGGTGAGCGAGTCGGCCAGCTCGGCAGCCTCGCTCGGGTCGGGCTCGGGCCGGGACCCGGGAACCGTCACGACCGGCTCTGGCAGGTAGGGGCCGACGTAGGTCTCCCGGCGGTGCTGAGCGGATCGCAAGCGGTCGAGCGCGAGCCTGGTCACGACCGTCACCAGGTACGCGTCGGCGTCGTCCACGTCGGAACGATCCTGGGCCGCCCACCGGATCCACGCCTCCTGGCAGAGGTCATCGGCGTCGCTGATGCTCCCCGTCATCCGGTAGGCGACGCCGTGCAGGCGTGCACGAGCCGCTTCGAACCGTTCGTCTCGCTCGGCCGGCACGGCTCGGGCTTCGAGCCTCTGGTCGGGGTCCGGCTGGGGCATCAGGCCGACAGCTTCCCGCCGCCCGACCCGTCGGGTGACGCCGGCGCGCTGGACCCGCTCGGGAGGCTCGTGGTCCCAGAGCGATGCCTGGCCGCACGGCGCACCGACCAGGCCGTGGCCGCACGACCCGCGTCGGCTCCCGACGTGACCGGGGCGTCGGCGAGCATCCCGTGTCCGGTCAGCCAGTCACCGGCCACGTACACGCCGTCGAGGTCGGGCACCTCGACCGTCGGCCGATCCGAATCGGCCACGGGCCGTACTCGGTCGTGGGCCACCACCGAACGCTTGCGGAAGACCACCGCTGCGGTTCGTCCACGCCACCCGGGATGGCACTCGTCGAGCATCGACTCCAGCACAGCACGGTGATCGACCTCCGGCCACCGGTCAGGCTCGTAGAAGAGGGCGTGCCACATCGCTCCGCCGTCTGGGGCGACGCGGGCGGTCCTCGCGTGGTCGACGGCGTAGACGGGCTGACCGAGCCCGTAGGTGGTGGAGGGGCTGCGTCTCGGTGATCCGGTCACGGCCACGTCGAGGCACGCTGCGAGGATCGGGTCGGCTGCCGCAGCCCAAGCGGACACCTGCGGGCTGGCCCCGCTGAGCAACGATTCGGCGTGCGCGGGACCTCCGACCGCCAGCACCACCGAAGCGGCGGCCAGGGTTCTACCGCCGCGCAGCTCGACCAGCACCCCTCCCTCGTCGCCCTCGCCGCAGCGCACCCCCTCTGCCTTGTCGGTCACGAAGCTCACCCCGGAGTCACGAGCAACCTGCTCGAGTCCCACCACCAGCGACTGCCACCCTCCGTGCAGGTAGCGAACGCCGCGTGCGCCCCGGGCGATCTGGTCGAGGGCCTCTCCCGCATCGAGATCGGAGAGATCGGCCACGTAGCAGGTCGTCCGGACCAACATCTCGGCCAACCGCCTCCCCCCGTCGGGGACGTTGTCGTCGAGCCAGTCCGACATCGAGCGACCGGCCGCCCCCTCGCGACGGCGCCGAGGCAAGACCAGGCGGCGCAGGGCCCGCGCTCCGTCGACTCCGCCGACCGCCGAGAGCGACCGCAACGGAACCCGCCTGCCCTCGATCCACCAGCCGAAGCCGGACTGGCGAGGAAGCCGTCCGGCCGGTGCGATCCCCAGGCCCTTGAGAACCGCGGTGCCCGGGCCCGCCAGGTAGAGGGCGTGGGCGCCGTGGTTGATCGAGAACCCCTCGACCGCCTCGCTCCGGGCCCGCCCCCCACGATCGGCCCGCGCGTCGACCAGGACCACCTGGGCTCCACCTCGGGCGGCGGTGACGGCGGCCGTGAGGCCGGCGAGGCCGGCTCCGACCACCACCACGTCGGCGTGGTCGACATCTGACCGATCGCCGATCTCTCCGTCGTCGTAGGGCTCCACGGTCGGGGTGATCGGTTGGGTCGACTCTCGTGCGGTCATGTCGTCCTCCTGGTCGGGGCGCCACTTCGGCGTCTACCCAATCGACGAGACGGCGTCTCGAAACGTGACAGACGTGTCCCCGCCCGCTCCTACCCGGCGGCGTACGTCAGCCCGAGATGGCGAATCCCGCTGCCAACAGGATTCCGTACACGAGCTGCACCCGGCCCGTGTCCCCCAGTACCGGGATCAGCGCCGGGCCACTCGCGCCACCGAGGACGTCGACCACCGGCTTGCGAGCCAGCAGCACCGCGATCAACGCCAGAGCCCCAGCCGGGCGGCCGCCGAGTCCGGCCACCAACGGGATCGCCAAGAACGGTAGGGTGAGCAGGACCGCGTAGAGGATCCGGGTGCGCATGTCGCCCAGCCGAACGGCCAGCGTCCGCTTGCCCACCACCGTGTCGCCCGGGATGTCGCGCAGGTTGTTGACGACCAACAGCGCCGTGGCGAGGAAACCGACCGGAACCGAGGCCGCCAGCGGCAACCCCTCGATGGTCTCCTGTTGCACGTAGGCCGATCCGGCGGTGGCGACCACGCCGAAGAAGACGAACACGAACACCTCGCCCAGTCCGGCGTAGCCGTAGGGCCGCGGACCACCGGTGTAGAACCAGCCCGCGGCGATGGCCAGCGCCCCCACCACGAACAGCTCGGGTCCCACCGCCAGGGCCAGCAGGGCACCGACGACGCCGGCCACCGCGAACGCCGCCATCGCAGCCCGCTTCACCGAACGGGGCTCGGCGAGCCCCTGGCCCACCAACCGGACCGGGCCGACGCGCTTGTCGTCGGCGTCGGTTCCGCGGACGCCGTCGCTGTAGTCGTTGGCGTAGTTGGTGGCCACCTGGAGAGCCAGCGCCACCACCATCGCGGCCACGGCACGCCACCAGATCAGACCACCAGGGACTGTGCCCACCGCTGCAGCGGTTCCGACCGCGACCGGGACCACCGCTGCCGGCAACGTCCGGGGGCGCGCGCCCGCGAACCAGATGCGTGGTCCTGCCTTCGCTGCGCCATCGGCCATGCGGTGGAGTCTGGCCGAGGGCGGGCTCGGAGGCGGAACCTGCGAAGCGATCGGCCGTGCACCGCCACCAGGTGCGAGGCTGAGGCCATGACCAGACTCGTCGCCCTGGACCTAGCGGGCGGACCCGAGTTCGTAGCCGCGCTGCAACGGACGTGGGACCGGGGCGACGCTGCGTTCGTGGTGGACCGACGCCTTCCGGAGTCCGCCAAACGAGATCTGCTGCGAACCGTCAGACCCCACGCCATCGTCGCCGACGACGGTTCATCGTCTAGGCGCAGCAACCCGATCGCGCCGTCGCTCGAACCGGGCGACGCCCTGGTGGTGGCCACCAGCGGAAGCACGGGCAGCCCCAAGCTCGTGGTCCACACATTCGCCGGGCTCGAAGTGCAGGCCCGTGCCGTCCACTCCCGGCTGGAGGTGGCTCCGGGTCGCGACCGCTGGCTCGCCTGCCTGCCCCTGTCCCACCTCGGTGGCCTGGGGGTGGTGATCCGCTCGCTGCTCACCGGGACCCCGGTCGACGTGATCGACGGCTTCGACGGCGATTTCGTGGACCAGGCCCCCGAGCGACTCGGTTCGACCCTGATCTCGCTCGTGCCCACCGCGCTCGACCGGGTCGACACCAGCCGCTACCGGTGGGTGGTGCTGGGCGGCGCGGCGGATCCCGGCGACAGAGCGTCGAACGTCGTGCGCACCTACGGCCTCACCGAGACCGGTGGTGGCGTGGTGTTCGGCGGGGTTCCGCTCGACGGGGTCGAGGTGGCGGTCGACGCCGACGGTGCCATCAGGCTGCGCGGCCCGATGCTGGCGCGGGGTCGCCGGCTGGAGGACGGAACGGTGGAACCGCTCACCGACGAGGACGGATGGCTCCACACCGGCGACCAGGGCCGTTGGGATGAAGGCCGGCTGGTGGTCCACGGTCGCCACGACGACCTGATCGTCTCAGGTGGCGAGAACGTCTGGCCCACGCCGGTGGAGCGGGCCCTGTCGACCCACCCCTCGGTGGCCGAGGCGGCCGTGGTCGGCGTAGCAGACCCGCAGTGGGGCCAGCGGGTGGTGGCGGTGGTGGTCCCCACCGACCCCGG
>JAAZBK010000135.1 GCA_012513855.1 Acidimicrobiales bacterium | reverse complement strand
GCGGCGTTGACGTATTCGACCCAGGGGAGCGGGCGCACCAGCGCGTGCGCGGCCTCGATCAGATCGGCCGGGAACGTCGACGACACGGAGGTGCCCACCAGCTCGGTGCCGATGCGCTCGGACTCGACGTCTTCGAGGTCGCGGTGGAGGTGGGCGACGCCCGCGGCGTGGATGTCTCCGGTGCACACCACCGGGTTCGGTCGCTCGCGCATCATCTCCCAGACCGCCTGGCGGTCTTCGGGGTAGCCGTCCCACTGGTCGAGGTTGAAGAACGGCCCGAACGGCATGGGCGCGAAGACCGTCTGCTGGCCGATGACGTCCCACACCGCGTCCGAGCCGGCCAGCCCTTCGGCGAGCCACCGCTTCTGGTCGGCGCCGAGCATGGTGCGGCCGCTGCCGACGCGCTCGTCGCACTCGGTGATCTCGCCGCCGCACGGTGGGGGGTCCCGGTACTGGCGACCGTCGAGCATGTGAAACGTGGCCAGGTCTCCCCAGGCGAAGCGCCGGTAGATCTTCAGCTCCGGACCGGTTGGTGTGCTGAGCCGTACCGGCTGGTGCTCGAACCACGCCCGGTAGCCGGCCGCTTGTCGAGCACGGATCTCCTCGACGGTCTGACCGCCGCTGCCCTCGGTGGGGTTGTAGTTGTTGTCGACCTCGTGGTCGTCCCAGACGGGGATGATCGGGGCCGCGTGGTGGGCGGCCTGCAGGTCCGGGTCGCTCTTGTAGACGCCGTAGCGGTTCCGGTAGTCGTCGAGGGTGATGATCTCGTGGTCGCCCTGCGAGCGCACCGGTCCGGTGCCGCTGTTCTCGTAGATGTAGTCGCCGAGGTGCAGCCAGAGGTCGACGTCGTCCTCGGCCAGGCCCCGCAGGGCTGTGTAGTAGCCCACCGGGTAGTTCTGGCACGACACGAACCCGAACCGCAGGGGAGTGGTGCCCGACGCCGGAAGGGTGCGGGCCCGGGCCACGGGGCTGTCGAAGCCGTCGACGCTGAAGCGCACGAACCACTCCGAGTCGGGGTCGAGGCCGTCGACGTCGACGTGCACGGTGTGGGCGAGGTCGGCGACGGCGTTGACGGTGCCGCTCCGGACCACCGACCCGAAGGAAGAGGTGCGCGAAACCTCCCAGCTCACCGCTACCGGATCCGGGGCGATGCCGCCGCCGTTGCTGGGGTCGGGGGCCAGGCGGGTCCACGCGACGAAGCCGGACGAGGTGGGATCGCCGGTGGCCGTGCCGAGGGTGAACGGCTGGTCGACCAGGGGAGCGGCCCGTCGGCCCGACGGCAGAGCGAGGCCCGCGCTCTGGAGCCGGAGGGTGGCCACGGTGGCCGCGGCCCCGGCCAGCAGGGCTCGACGGCTGATCGGCCCGGGCGAGGTGAGAGGCGACATGGCCGCATCGTTCCACAGGTCCCGATGCCCTGCTCGGCCCGGCGGGTGTCGAGGCTGGAGCGGCCGAGCCCTGGGTGGGGTCTGACCGAGGGCTGGGTGGGTCCGGGCGAGGGCTGACTCGTTCTGGTTGTGACTCGTTCTGGTTGTGGTTCGTGCACCTGAGCCGCGTGTCTGGTGACCAGAACGAGTGGGGGTGAACCTCACCCGGAGTGAACCGTGGAACCGGTTCCATTGACAGATCGTAGGGATGGGCTTACCGTGGCCCGCACAGCGTGGAACCGCTTCCACGCTGTGCGCTGCAAGCAACACCGCTGCAAGCGAACCGTTGTGCAAGCAACAGCTCAGGGGACTCAGGGGAACGTGGTCACCATCAGCGACGTCGCCGCCCGTGCGGGCGTGGGAGCCGGAACGGTCTCCCGGGTTCTCAACGGCAGCCCGCGCGTGAGCGAGGAGACCCGTTCGAAGGTGATCGCCGTCATCGACGAGCTGGGCTACCGGCCCAACCCCATGGCGCGGGGCCTCTCCCGCGGGCGGTGTCAGACGCTCGGTGCGGTGGTGCCGTTCTTCACCCAGGCCTCGGCGGTGGAGCGGATGCGCGGCGTGGCCGCCGCCCTCGACGACAGCCGCTACGACCTCATGCTCTTCAACGTCGAGACCCCGGTCCACCGCGACGAGTTCCTGGCCACCCTCACCCGCAGGGATCG
>JAAZBK010000134.1 GCA_012513855.1 Acidimicrobiales bacterium | reverse complement strand
TTCCATGTCCAGCCACGCCGAGAGTCGCGCCTGCTTCTACAGGAACCTCGAATCGATGGCGGGGATCGCGCCCGAGGCCGTCCAGGCCTTCATGGGCCTGCACCAGGCCACCATGGCGCCCAAGGCACTCGACACGAAGACCAAGGAGCTGATCGCCCTGGCCATCGCGATCGCGGTGCACTGCGACATCTGCATCGACTGCCACGTCCACGACGCCATCGAGGCCGGCGTCTCGCGCGAGGAGGTCGCCGACGTCATCGCGGTGGCCATCCTGATGGGCGGCGGCCCGTCGGTCGCGTACTCCACGAAGGTGCTCGAGGCGTTCGACGAGTACACCGGCGCCTGATCCGGGCGGGGTGGGCGATGATGGAGCCCCCACCGGAGGAGGATCCATGGCGTTCACCCCGTCGCTGGCCGCGAACGTGCTCGGCGAGCCCCTCGAGGCGTGCGGCTTCGACCCCGTCACCGGGTTCTTCCGCGACGGCGCCTGCCACACCTCGCCCGAGGACCTCGGCAGCCACACCATCTGCGCGGTGATGACCGCCGACTTCCTCGCCCACCAGCGCGAACTGGGCAACGACCTGGTCACCCCGAGGCCGGAGTACGGCTTCCCCGGGCTGCGGCCGGGCGACCGGTGGTGCGTCGTGGCGTTCCGGTGGCTGCAGTCCGCGGCGGTCGACCGGGCGGCGCCGGTGGTGCTGGCGTCCACGCACCTGCGCACGCTCGAGGTCGTCGACCTGGCATTCCTGCAGCGCTGGGCGGTCGACGTCCCCGACGACCCCAGCTCCTTGATGTGAACAGCCCGCGTGACCGAGGGGTCACGCGGGCTGTCGCACCTGTCCGGTCAGGACGCCGGCGGCGCCTGCGGGTCGGCCGGCGGCGGGGTCTGCTCCGGCGGGATCTGCATCTCGGGGTCGGCCGGTGCGGCCGGGTCCTGCGGCAGCGGGTTGTTGGTGTTGTTGGGCAGGCCGAGCTGGCCCTCGACCCAGTCGCCGGCCTGGTCGACCTGCGCGGAGTACTTGCCGCCGGTCTTCTGGTCGACGAAGTCCTCGACCTTGTCGATGAAGCTGCGGGCCTGGTCCGGGTTCTGCTGGGCGTAGTCCTTCGCCTTGTCGACGTACTCGCCGGCGTTGCCGAACTGCTGGGGCTGGTCGGTCATCCGATGGTCCTTCCCTGGACTTCAGGTCATCCCCACCGTGGCCGGTGGAGGTGGCCCACGCTAGCGGGCACCCGCCCCGAACGGAATGGGCCAACCCATTTCAGCAGCCGGGTTGACACTCCCCGCGCCACGGGCTTACATTTCTGCCACGGCATTTCTCGCCGATTCTCGAACCATGAAAGGTGGTGGTCACCGATGATGATCCGCATCAAGGCCCTCGGCGCCGACACGACGTTCGCCCTCGCCGCGACCGCCTCCTCGGTTCGCCTGCTCCCCCGAGGTTGAGCGCACACCACGCCTGACAACGGCCCCCAGGTGGGGCCTGCCCTCCTGACCGTTCAGGCTCAGGGGGTGCGTGGCTGACGTGCCACTCGCTACAGGGCCGCCCTCAGCGCTTCGCGGCGACCACACGGTCTCCGCGTCCCGATGGAATCCCATTCATTGCCCCGCGAACAGACGCATTCGCATGCCATTCTTCGTGCGCCTTTTCGCCATTTCTTCACCTGTATTCGGCGACCCCTTGGAGGGAGGTTCCACCATGCACTGGTTCGCCATCGTGTTCAGCGCGCTGCACCACCTCTTCGCCGGCGCGCGGGACGTCCCGGCCCACGGGATGCTCGAGCGCGTCCACCCCGAGGCCCTGTGGCTGCTGCGCAACCGCTAGCGGCCGCACCACCCCCACCGCACCCGTCGGAGGCTCAGCCCTCCGACGGGTGCGTCATGTCCATGGGGACCACCCAGGCGTCGAACTGCTCCTCGGTGAGCTTGCCCGACCGCAGCGCGGCCTCGCGGAGGGTCGAGCCGGTGGCGTTGGCGTCCTTGGCGATGGCTGCGGCGGCGTCGTAGCCGATGTGGCGGTTCAGCGCCGTGACCAGCATGAGGTTCGA
>JAAZBK010000012.1 GCA_012513855.1 Acidimicrobiales bacterium | reverse complement strand
GCGAACGGACCAGACCGTGCCCGTCGGTGTTGTGGCCGACGAGGGCCCCCTCGACCCACGAGATCGAGTTCACCGCTCCGAGCGCGGCGGCGGTGGGCGTGACCTCGTCGAGGTGCGGGATCACCGCGGCCTTGTGCGGCATGGTGACCATGAGTCCTCCCAGGTCGAGAGCTCGCACCGCCAGGAGCGCCTCGCCAGCGCGTCCCTCGGCCACCTCGAAGGCCACCATTGCCCAGTCGAGACCAGCCGCGCCGAACGCCGCGTTGGCCAGCGACGGTGACCGTGAGTGACGCACCGGCGACCCGATCACCGCGGCCAGGCGGGTGCTGCCCGTGATGCTGGGAGCTCGACCGGGCACACCTGGTGCACCGGTCGGACCGGTCTCAGCCACAACCCAGGTTCCGCTCGATGCACGCCCGCTTCGCGGCCTGGAACTCGCTGTCGGTCACCACGAAGACGTGTTGCCGCTCCGACTCGAGCACGTAGTACATCCAGGGCCCCGACGCTGGCTGGAGGGCGGCAGCGATGGCGAAGTCGCCCGGGGCCGAGATCGGGGTGGGCGGGAGTCCGGCGCGTCGCCGGGTGTTGTAGGGCAACGACGCGTCGTTGAACACCACCGAGGTGCCGGCCAGTTCGGCGCCGTAGCGGTCTACCGCGTCGATGCCGAGCGGCATGCCCTGGGAGAGCCGGTTGTAGATCACGGTGGCGATCTGGGGAGCCTCCTCGACGTTGCCGGCTTCGGCCTGGATCATCGAGGCCACCTTCAACAGCTCGTAGTCGGTGAGCTCCAGCCCCCACTCCTGGGCGATCCTCGCCCGTGCCGCGTCGGCGCCGTGGCGCTGCATCCGGTCCTCCATCTCGGTGGCCATCTGCTGGAGCAGGCCGGCGCCGGTGAGACCGTCGACCTTCTCGTAGGTGGCCGGGAAGAGGAGTCCCTCGTAGCTGGCCTGGTCGGCCGGACGCAGGTAGGTGGTGACGCTGCCCGCATCGAGCTCGGCCTGGAGCTCTTCGGCGGTGGCCCCGGGGATCGCCTCCGCGATGCGGGTGAGGATCCGCGCGACGCTGAGGCCCTCCGGAACGGAGATCTTCTCGGCGGGCTCGGCCAGCAGCGGCTCGGTCGGTCCGGCCTCGAGGGTTCGCAGGACCAGGGCGAAGTCGGAGTTCGTCCTCATCTCGTACTGGCCGGCCTGGAAGCTGTCGGCGCCCTTCCTGCCCATCCACCACTTGAAGATCCTGGCGTTGGAGATGACGCCCTCGTCCTCGAGGATCGTCCCGATGCCGCTCACGGTCACGCCTGCGGGCACGTCGATGGTGACGCGCTCCCCTGGGCCGCCAGGGGGATCGACCTGGCGGTTGTACCAGACCCATCCGCCGCCGACCACCAGGGCCAGCAGGAGCACCAGGACCCCGGCGACCGCCACCCACTTGGGCAGCGAGCCGCTAGCCGGCAGGTCGACGTAGTCGTGATCGTCGTGGTCGTCGTGTTCGTCCCACTCGTCGTCGTCCCAGTGATCGTCGTCGTGCCACGGGCCGTCGACGTCGGCCGCGGGGCCATCGACGGGCGACGCGGTCCAGATGTCGTCGTCGCCCGGTAGAGGCTCGGTGGGGCCGGCGGGCACCGAGCCCGGCCCGACGGGCGAGGCTGAGCTCGGAGAGCCGGGCGAAGGGGAAGGTGCCGCTCCTCGGCGGGGCGGGGCGGCCGGCCCGGAGGGCTCTCGGGGGTCACTCATCGTGATCGCGGTCTCCCGGTTCTGCGCTTCGACGGGCATCCAGCCAGTCCTGGAGGATCACCGAGGCGGCGACCATGTCGATCACCTTCCGGCGGTCGCGGCCGTCCATGTCGCCCCGCTCCTGCAACGCCCGCTCGGCGATCCGCGTGGTCATGCGCTCGTCGTGCACCTCGACCGGAACCGGCAGGACCTTCTCCAAGTCGGCCCGCTCGGCCAGCACCCCCGCTGCCGCAGGCCCCACCTCGCCCCTCAGATCGATCGGCAGGCCCACCACCACCAGCTCGGCCTCCCACTCGGTCACCAGGTCTGCCAGCTCTCGGTGGAGGCGTTGCTTGTCGCCGTGGCGCTGCACCACCGTGACCGGGGTGGCCACGCGTCCGTCGGAGTCCGACACGGCTACGCCTATGCGCTTGGCGCCGAGGTCCAGAGCGAGCACCCGCACCGACCTCAGACCAG
>JAAZBK010000133.1 GCA_012513855.1 Acidimicrobiales bacterium | reverse complement strand
TCTCCTCCCCGGCCAGTCGGATCCGCCAGCGACGAACGTCGGGCTCGCCCCGCTCGGCCTCCTCCATCACCGGGTTCTCCACCAGCTGGACCGACAACCAGGCGTCGATGCGCCCGGTGAGGGCGTCCAGCTCCGCCGGGCTGGCGGGTGCGATGTCGTCGGCCTCAGGCGGCACAGGTCACCGGCACGCGGCTCGAGAGGTCGTGGTACAGGCGCCGCAGTCGAGCCGCAGCGGTGGACCAGGTGTAGGAGCGCGCCCGTGCAGCGGCAGCAGACCCGAGGCGCCCACCGGTGGCCGGGTCCAGCGCCGCTCCGATCGCCGCGGCGAAGGTGGCCGGATCGCGGTCGGCCACCAGGAGGCCGGTGCCGTCGTGCTCCACCAGCGTCCGCAGACCTCCCACCGACGCGGCCACCACGGGCACGCCGCAGGCCGCGGCTTCCAGCGCCACCAGGCCGAACGACTCCGAGCGGCTCGGCACCACCACCACGTCGGCCGACCGGTACCAGGTGGAGAGGAGGTGGTGGGGCTGCGGATCCACCCAGCGGATCCTGTCGGCCACCCCGAGCAGGTCGGCCAGGTCGCGGATGCGAGTGAGCTCGGCGTAGCCCTCGGTGCCGGACGGGCCGCCCACCACCACGAGCTGGGCCGTCGGGTGGGACGTCGCAACGATCTCGGCCAGAGCCCCCACCGCCACGTCGAGGCCCTTGAGCGGCTGGATGCGGCCCACGAACAAGAGCGTGGGCACGTCAGGATCGAGTCCCACCGCGGCCCGGGCTCCCGCCTGGTCGCCGGGCGAGAAGAACGCGTGCTCGACTCCCGGTGGCACGATCTCGATCCGGTCGGGATCGGCACCGTAGAGGCGCCGGAGCTGCGACGCCTCCTCCAGCGAGTTGGCCAGGATGACGTCGGAGCAGCCGATCACCTCGGCCTCGGCCTGGATCCGACGCCCCGGCTCGGGGTCGCCGGTCTCGGCCTTCACGCGCGCCAGCGTGTGGAACGTGGTCACGAGCGGCAGGTCGAGCTCGTGCTTCACCCGGTGGCCCGCCACCCCCGAGAGCCAGTAGTTGGCGTGGACGACGTCGACCGGACGGACCTCGAGGTGCTTGCGAAGACCGTCGGTGAAGGCGTCGACCACGTCGGGCAGCGCCTCCTTGGCCAGATCGACAGGTCCGGCATCGACGTGGACGACGCGGAACCCGGGCTCGACCGAGACCTCTTCGGGCGCCTGATCGTCCCAACGACGCACGTAGACGGTGGTCTCGACACCCGATTGGGCCAGCGACGCCGCCAGCTCGCGCACGTACACGTTCATTCCGCCGCTGTCGCCGACACCGGGCTGGACGAGCGGTGACGAGTGCAGGGAGATGACTGCGAGCTGGGTCACGTCTTCAGGAACGCCCGGCGAGCGCCTCGGATTCCTCACCGCCATCGAGATCGTCGTCGTCGGCCTCGTCGGGGTGGGCCTCGTCGTCGTCGGCGGGGTCTTCGTCGACCACGGGTGGGGGCCCGTGACCGGCTGCCACCCGCTCGGCCCGGAAGGTCTCGTATATCTGGACGAGGGTCTTCTTCTGCTCTTCGCTGAGCCAGAGGTCGGCTCTGATCTCGGCCACGATGTCGGTCTCGCCTTCGCGTGCCTCGAGGATGCCGGCCCTCACGTAGAGGGTCTCGGAACTGATCTCCAGCGCCCGAGCGATCTGTTGGAGGATCTCAGCCGAGGGCTTCCGCAGGCCGCGCTCGATCTGGCTGAGGTAGGGGTTGGAGATCCCGGCCATCTCCGAGAGCTTGCGGAGGGAGAGGTGCCCGACCCGTCGCTGCTCGCGGATGAACTCGCCGAGATCGCGCCAGCGCTCCTCGA
>JAAZBK010000132.1 GCA_012513855.1 Acidimicrobiales bacterium | reverse complement strand
TTCGCCGAGCGCGACGCCGACGGCGAGCAGGCGGAGGAGGAGCTGGTCCAGTACGCGCGGCGCCACGGCATGCGCCTCATCGGACCCAACGCCCTGGGCGTCATCAACACCGATCCCACGGTTCGGATGCACGCCACGTTCGTGCCGGTGGAGCCGCTGCCCGGCCGGATCGGCCTGGTCGCCCAGTCCGGGGTGATCGGCGCCGCGGTGGTCGACGCCGCCCGACAGCTCGGTCTCGGCATCTCGTCGTTCGTGGCGGTGGGCAACAAGGCCGACGTCTCCAGCAACGACCTCCTCCGCTACTGGCAGGATGACCCCAACACCGACGTCGCCCTCATGTACCTGGAGTCCTACGGCAACCCGGCCAAGTTCGCCCGCACCGCCCGGGCCCTGTCGATGCGCAAGCCGGCCATCGCAGTGAAGGTCGGTGGTGAGGTGGCCGACAGCTGGGACCACGACCCCGAGAACTGGGCGGACGACGGCACGGCGTCGCTGCTGCTCGACCAGACGGGCGTGGTCCGCGTCGAGAACCTCACCCAGATGCTCTACACGGCCGGCGTGCTGGCCCACCAGCCGTTGCCCGAGGGGCGTCGGGTTGCGGTGGTCACCAACTCGTGGGGTCCGGGTTGGCTGGCGGTCGACGCCCTATCGGCGCGAGGGCTGGTGCCGCTCGATCCGATCCACCTCGACAACCGGGCGGAGCCCGAAGCGTTCGCCGAGAAGCTGGTGGAGCTGTACCGCTCCGACGTCGCCGACTCGGTGGTGGTGATCTACGCGCCCGCCCTGGAGTCGCACTACCGGAGGGTGGGGGCCGCCATCCGTTCCGCGTTCGCCCAGGCCCGCTCCGAGGGCCTCTCGGTCACCACGGTGGCCTGCATGCTCGGCGAGCACCGCACCGGCCTGCTGACCGACCCCGAAGCCGGCGTCACCGTGCCCGAGTTCCCGTTCCCCGAGGAGGCCGCGATCGCGCTCGGCCGGGTGGTCGACTACGCCACCTGGCGCTCCCAGGAGGTCGGGCAGGTACACGAGCTGGACGACGACGACCCGGCCCTGGTCCGGGCCCGCTCCCTGGTGAAGGACTGGCTCGAACGGCACTCGGACCAGTCGGCCATCGGCACCGAGGCGACGCCGGCCAAGCGCATGGCGCCCCAGGAGGCGATCGAGGTCCTCGCCGCCTCCGGGCTCGCCCCGGTTCGCCTGGAACTGGTCACCGACGAGGACCAGGCGGTGGCCGCCGCCAACCAGATCGGGTTCCCGGTGGCGCTCAAGGCCACGGGTCTGGAACGGCTGTCGAAGACCGAAGCCGGGGGAGTGGCCCTCGACGTCCACGGCGACGACGAGGTCCGCGATGCCTACCGGCGCATGGAGCACGTGCTCGGCGACGCCATGCAGCCCGCCGTCGTCCAGGCCATGGCCGAGGAGGGGGTGGAGTGCCGCGTGGTGGTCACCCGCCATCCCGCGCTGGGCGACGTCCTCACCCTCGGCCCCGGGGGCGCGGCCTTCGAGCGCACCGGCGGGCAGGTGGTGCGGCTCCTGCCGCTGACCGACGCCGACGCCGAGCGGGTGGTGCGCGACTCCGTCCTCGGCCCGCTCATCAGGGAGATGGACCCCTCAGGGGCGGCCGAGGCGGCGCTGATCGACCTCATGACGCGGGTGGCCGCGCTGGCCGAGGCGCTGCCCGAGATATCGATGCTGCGACTCAACCCGGTGATGCTCACGAGCCGGGGCGCGGCGATAACCGACGTGCGGGTCACCTTGCGGCCGGTGGTGGTCGACCCCCGGCCGCCGGTGCGTCGTCTCTAGCGAGACGCTCCAGCAAGCCTCTCTAGCGAGACTCGATGCCCACGTAGTCGCGCTCGGCCATGCCGGTGTAGAGCTGGCGGGGCCGGGCGATCTTCTGGTCCTGGAGCACGAGCTCGCGCCAGTGGGCGAGCCAGCCGGCGGTGCGCGGGATGGCGAACAGCACGGTGAACATCTCGATCGGGAACTTCATGGCCTGGTAGATGAGACCGGAGTAGAAGTCGACGTTCGGGTAGAGCTTGCGGCTGACGAAGTAGTCGTCGGCTAGCGCCACCTCTTCGAGCTTGAGCGCGATGTCGAGCAGCGGGTTCTTGCCGGTGACGGCGAACACCTCGTCGGCGGTGGCCTTGATGATCTTGGCCCGGGGGTCGTAGTTCTTGTACACCCGGTGGCCGAAGCCCTGGAGGCGGCCCTTGCCCTCCTTCACCGACTTCACGTAGTCGGGCACGTTGTCGACGTGGCCGATCTCGGTGAGCATCTTGATGACGGCCTCGTTGGCGCCGCCGTGGCGGGGCCCGTAGAGGGCGGCGGTGGCACCGGCCAGGGCCGAGTAGGGATCGGCGTGCGACGACCCGATCACCCGCATGGCCGTGGTGCCGCAGTTCTGCTCGTGGTCGGCGTGGAGGATGAACAAGACGTCGAGCGCACGAGACAGCACCGGGTCTGCTTGGTAGTGCGGCTCGGCGATCTTCCACATCATCGACAGGAAGTTCGACGTGAAGTCGAGGGTGTTGTCGGGGTACACGAACGGCATGCCGACGCTGGACCGGTGGGCTCCCGCCGCCAGGGTGGGCATCTTGGCGATCAGCCGGACGATCTGCTTGTTGCGGATGTGATCGTCGTGGATCTCCTTGGCCTCCGGGTAGAAGGTGGAGAGCGCGGCGACGGTGGACACCAGCATGCCCATGGGGTGGGCGTCGTGGTGGAAGCCCTCGAGGGTGCGCTTGCGCACGTTCTCGTGGATGAAGGTGTGGTAGGTGATCTCATGCTTCCACTGCTCGTACTGCTCGGTGGTGGGAAGCTCGCCGTAGATCAACAGGTAGGCGACTTCGAGGTAGCTCGACTTCTCGGCCAGCTGCTCGATCGGATAGCCGCGGTAGCGGAGGATCCCGTTCTCGCCGTCGAGGTCGGTGATGGCCGACTCGGTGGCCGCCGTCTGGGTGAAACCCGGGTCGGCGAACCAGATGTTGCCGAGCAACTTCTTCCAACTACCAGCGTCGATGCCACCGTCGACTATGGGAATCTCGATCGATTCACCACTTCGGTTGTCTGTGATGGTCACGCTTTCGGTCACGTCTCGCTCCTACCTGCCTCGAAGATCCTGAGACGAGTACCGTGCCGTCACCGGAGATCGACCGGCGGCTCGTCACTTGGATGGTACTTGTCCGGAAGGGCCTTCGGAACCGGCCGGGCTTCAAGCCTGTTGAGCCACCAGTTTCAGGCCGGGACGGTGCGGCACCTCGTGGACAACCACGTCCCGCAGCACCTCCACCGCCAGGCGTGCCGGCGCCGAGAGCCGACCCCGGCGGGGCAGCGCGAGTCCCACGATCCGGGGCGTGGTCCCGTCGACGGGGGTCACCTTCCAGGAGTCGTCGGTCCAGTCGACGATGGCGCTGGCCGGCAGCACGGCCGCGCCGAAGCCCTGGTAGGCGAGCGACGCCAGCAGGCGCATGCCGTCGATCTCGGCCTGGGGCTGGAGGGAGACGCCGACCCGAGCCGCATCGGCGTCGAGGTCGTCGCGGAACCCGGTTCCCGGAGGTTCCAGCAGCAGCGGCACCGAGGCAAGGTCGGTGAGCGACAGCCGTTCGAGGCCCGCCAGCGGGTGGGAGTTGGGGACGAGCGCCACGTGCTCCTCCTCGAACAGCGGCTCGGTCTCCACGTCGGGATCCTCGACCGGCAGGTTCACCACCGCGGCGTCGAGCCGGCCCGACACGAGGTGGGGGAGCAGCGAGGTGGTGGTGGCGTCGACCGTCACCACCCGGATCTTGGGGTGGTTGGTCTGGAGGGCGGTGAGCAGCGGCGGCAGCATCCACCGTCCGGTGGTGCCGATGGTGCCGAGTCGGACCTGGCCGGAGATGTCGCCCTTGGCCGAAGCCACGTCGGCGGTGAGCGCCTCCAGCTCGGACTGGATCCGACGCGCCCGCGACACCACGATCTCGCCCGCGTCGGTGAGGGTTCCCGAGGCTCGGTCGACCAACGTTGCACCCAGTTCCTTCTCCAGTCGGGCGACGTGGGTCGACACGTTCGACTGCACGGTGTGGAGCGCCCGGGCCGCGGCTGAGAAGCTGCGGTGGTCGGCGACGGCCGTGATGGCGGCTAGCTGGCGAAGGTCCATCACTTCGCACGATACCACCTATCACCAACAACTGTTGGACAGATTGCTTGCAAAAGGCGAAACTTTGCTTACCAAGACCGCCGAGGTGAACGGGTCCCCCTCCCGCACCTCGAGCGACGGGTCGAACGGTTCCCCTGCCGTTCAGACCGTTGAAGC
>JAAZBK010000131.1 GCA_012513855.1 Acidimicrobiales bacterium | reverse complement strand
GAGACGGCGGCGGCGAGGGGCTCGGCCTCGACCGGGGCGCGCTTCACCCGTCGTACCCGACCGGCCGTCCGTCGACGATCTGGTCGAGGTACTCCGACAGCCCGTGGCCGGTTCGGCCCTGGCAGCGCCACTCGGTGAGGCCCTCGGAGATCCTGGTGAGGAGCTCCTCACCCTCGGGCGAGGTTCGACGGTTCCGCAGCGGCACCAGGTTCTTCACCGTCCCCTCGATCTCGTAGCTGCCCTCCTTGGTGGTGGCAACAGCGCGGATGGCCTGGTGGTAGAGGTCGTCACCCACCCAGTCGGTCTCGATGGTGGCGTCGGTGATGTGCTCGTAGGCGCCGTCGCGCAGGATCATCCCGCCGATGTGCCGTCCGCCGTCCTTGCTGGCCACGATGGTGACCACGAACCCGAAGTCGGGACCGAGGTTTGCGGTGAGCCAGCGGTACCACCACGGGCTCTGCCAGTGACGGGGGCCCCACGAGTGGTCGCGCAGCCCGAGGCCGTCGATGGCCCAGCTCTGGTCGCCCACCGTGATGGTGCCGGTGCCGGCGGTGTGCTGCTCGTAGTGGCCCCGGGCGAAGCCCTCCCCCGACTCGGGGATCGGGCTGCCGTCGTCGTTGACGGGCTCGCCGCCGTACACGGGTGAGATGCCGCGGAAGGTCAGCTCCGCCCGGCACTCGGCCCACGGGTTCTCCTTGAACGCGGTGCGGGGGTCGGCCATGGCCAGCGGGTCGTCCAGGATCACGACCTTGCCCTCGTAGCGGACCTTCAGTTCCTCGAACGGCTCGACCACCTCGAAGCGCATGCCGCCGGCGTCGAAGGCGTCGTTGTGCTCGATGGCCGGTCGGTTGAACATGAACGCCACTCGTCCGTCGGGCAGGTAGAGGCAGGTGGTCATCTCGGCCTTGCCCTCGTTGGCCCGGTTGCCCAAGCGGAAGAAGCCGCCGAGGTTCGCTTCCGAGTCGAACACGTTGAAGTACATCGACTCGTTGAAGTTCGACTCCGCCTCCAACGGGTGCATGTGTTCGTCGGATGGATCGAGTCGCAGCTTCACCATGACCTCCGATGATTGCCCACCCGGGACCCGCCTGCTCGCGCACCACCCGCGCGCGGTGAAGCCGGCTCAGTCCGGCAGCATGGGCACGTCGTGCTGGTGGGAGTCGACCAGGACGGTGCGGGTGAGGCTGGCGTTGCCGAACCTCTGTCGGACCTCGTCGATCACGGCGTCGACGGCCGGATCGCTCCGGTGGTCGAAGGGAAGGGCGAGCTGAACGGCGCGGGCGTCGTCCAGGTTCGACAGGGCGACACCGATGAGCGTCAGTCCTCCGGCGTCGATCAGGGGTTGGGCCTGGGCCAGTAGCGCCCGGGCCGTGGTGAGGACCGCCTGAGTGCTCTGGGTGGGTTCGAACAGGGTGTGGGAGCGGGTGGCTCGCGACGAGTCGGTGAAGCGCATCCGGATGGTGACGGTACGACCGACTCGATCGGCGGCCCGGAGCCGTCGGGCGACCTTGTCGACCAGGGCGGTGAGCGACGCGTCGATCCCTTGCTGGTCGGACTGGCGGTCGACGTGGGACTGCGGGGCGGGCTGATCGGTGTGGGGTCGGCTGTCGCCATCACCGCAGTTGCGGCCGGGATCCTCGTCCTGGCTCCTGATCGCCCCGCTGAGCGGTGGGTGTTCGCCGCACTCGCAGTGGTGACCGCCGGAGGCCTCGTCTTGCGGGCAAGCCCTTGGATAGTGGTGCTGGATTGGTTCGCCGCCCTTGGGTTCCTCGGCCTGGCTGCGTCGACCAGCCCCGATCGCCCGGTGATCGGTTCATCGCTGACGCGTCTGGTCTGGAGGAGCGGTGCTGCGCCGACCATCGGGTCGCTCCTGGGCCTTTCCGAACTGGCGCGGGCGGTCGACGTCGTCCGGCGTAGGCCGAAGTCGACCGAGCACCAGGCGACTGCGCTGCAGAGCGTCGTTCCTGCGCTGGTGCGTGGCCTGGCGCTGACGGCGCCGATCGTGCTCGTCCTGGGGCTCTTGCTGGCCTCCGCCGACGGGGTCTTCGCGTCGTTCTTCGACGTACCAACGCCCGACGTGGGTCAGCCGTGGCTCCACCTGTTCCTGGTGGGACTCGGTGCCTGCGTCGTTTCTGGACTCGGCCGCTGGAGCCGGTCACCTGAGGAACTGAAGTCCTCGTCGAGCCGTCCGCTGGGTTCGATCGAAACGCTCGTGGTGCTGAGCGGGCTCGCTCTGCTCTACGGCCTGTTCGCCGTCGCCCAGCTGGTGGCATCGACTGGTGGCGACGACCGAGTCCAGGACACGACCGGTCTCACCTACGCCGAGTACGCCCGCAACGGGTTCTTTCAGTTGCTCTGGGCTGCCGCGATCACCATCGTGGTCCTGCTCGGTCTACGCGCGCTCTCACGTCCGGGTGGTCGAGCTTCCCAGGTGGCGATCCGGGGCGTCTCGGCCATCACCT
>JAAZBK010000011.1 GCA_012513855.1 Acidimicrobiales bacterium | reverse complement strand
CGTCGCCGGTGTGGAGCCAGCCGTCGGGGTCGATCGCCTCCGCGGTGGCCTCGGGCTTGTTCCAGTACCCGGCCATCAGGATGGGGCCGGTGATGCACACCTCGCCGGTTTCGCCCGGGCCGAGAGTGTTGCCGGCGGCGTCGACGACCTTCACCTGGACCGTGGGCACGGGACGGCCGACCGACGCCGGGCGGTCCAGCGCCTCCTGGCCGCTGATCACCGTGGCCACCGACGACGTCTCGGTGAGGCCGTAGGCGTTCGACGTGCTGGCCACGTTGGGGAAGGTGTCGCGCACCTTGCGCTGGAGCTCCTCGGCCGACGGCGAGCCGCCGAAGGCCACGGTCCGCACGGTGCTGGTGTCGTAGCTGTGGCGGTCGGGGTGCTCGCACACCCGCCACACCATGGTGGGGACGGTGGCCCACAGCGTGACCCCGTGCTCCTCGATGAGCCGGAGCGCGTCGTCGGGCACGAACCTTCCGACCGGCATCACCAGCTTCACGCCGGCGAGGAGACCGACCACCAGCGTGGAGTGGCAGCCGGAGACGTGGAACAGGGGAGAGGTGAAGAGCGAGACGTTCTGGGTGTCGGCGCTGATCATGGTGGTGCCCTGCATCGACTGGGCTACCGAGTTGTAGATGGTGTTCTGGAGGTTGGCGACCATGCTGCGGTGGGTGGAGATGGCGCCCTTGGGACGACCGGTGGTGCCCGACGTGTAGAAGATCACCGCGGGGTCGTCCTCGGCGATCTCGACGGTGCTGAAGTCGTGGTGCGGTTCGATGGTGAGCTCGTCGAAGGTGTGCACGCGGGGGTCGCCCGCCAACCCGACGTCGGCCGGGGTGCAGTCGACGAGGAACACGTGCTCCAGCCCGAGCAGCGAGTCGAGGTCGCCGGCGATCCGCTCGAAGCGGCCCCGGTCGGCCACCAGGACACGACAGCCGCTGTCCTCGATGCCGTAGAGGATCTCGTCGTTGACCCACCAGCCGTTGAGGCCGACGAGGATCGCTCCTTGGGACACGGTGGCCCAGAACGTGAGGCACCACTCGGGGTTGTTCTGCGAGAGCACGGCCACCCGGTCGCCCTTGCCGACGCCGAAGCGGTGCTGCAGCGCGTGGGCGACGGTGTTGGCGGTGTGCACGAAGGTCGTGAACCCGTAGCTGCGGGCGCCGTAGACGATGAAGTTCTGGTCGTCGCCGCGGAACACCGCCGCCTCCGCCACCGATCGCAGAGACGGCAGGCGGCTGGCGTAGACGTCCATCTCCCGGCCGAGCACCGTGTCGGTGGTGATCTCGAACATCCCCCCTGGCCCGGTCAGGTCACGGCGGATCTCGTCGACGGTGGACATCGGCACCTCCTGGTGGTGGGTGCGGTGACCGTACCCGCAGGTCGTCCAGCGCGCTCGGGGAGCAGTTCGGTTCCAGGCCCCGACGGTCGACTCCGTTCGACGGCTCGAGCGGCCGTCCGGAAGTTGAGGTGCCGGTGATGTGGGGCGTGAGGGCTCCGGCTTCAGAGCTTCGGGAGGACCTCGTCTCGGAGGAAGCGGTAGGCGCGCTCCTGGTCCGGCCCGACCTGTTGGATGTAGACCCGGGTCACGCCGGCCTCGGCCAGGTCGCGGAGCTGGGCGACGTAGGGCTCGGGGTCCGGCCCCACCGGGGTGTCGCCCACCGAATCCTCCAGGCGGACGGTCTGGATCGCCTGCTCGAACAGGGCCGGGGTGCGGAGGTCCTGGCTCAGCTGACCCGGGACCCCGCTGGTGGGCCAGAGCCGGT
>JAAZBK010000130.1 GCA_012513855.1 Acidimicrobiales bacterium | reverse complement strand
TTGGAGAGCTGGTTGCCCAGCCCCCACACCACGTAGGTGCCGTCGATCAGCTCGATCGGTTGGACCACGTGGGCGTGGTGGCCGATCAACAGGTCGATGTCGGACGACGGCAGGAGCGCGTCGGCGACGTCGCGCTGGAAGGAGTCGGGCTCGTGGCGGTACTCGGTTCCCCAGTGGAGGCTCACCACCACCAACTCGGCGCCTGAGCGGCGGGCGTCGGCGGTCTCGCGCCTGATCCGGTCGACGTCGATCTGCGCCGCGGCCCACGGCGCGTCGGCGGGGAGTCGGTAGCCGTTGAAGCCGTAGGAGTAGCTGAGGTGGGCGATGTCGACGTCGCCCACCCGGTACAGGCCGGGGCCCGTCTCCCAAGGACCGCGAGCGGTGCCGGCGTGGCGCAACCCAACCCGGTCGAGCTGTTCGAGGGTGGCGATCACGCCCGGGTAGCCACGGTCGAGGCTGTGGTTCGACGCGGTGGAGCAGCCCTCGTAGCCCGCACCGGCGAGCCCGTCGGCGATCTCGCTCGGACCCCCGAACGACGGGTAGCTGGTGAGCCGTCCGTCGGGAGCGACGGGCACCTCCAGGTGGCAGAGGGCGACGTCGGCCAGGTCGAGCACGGGCGCCAGCGGGGCGAGCATGGGCGAGAAGTCGAAGGCCCGACCGGAGGCCCTGCCGTACTGGCGGGCCCGGTCGTTCACCGGCATGTGCAGGAGGATGTCGCCGCCGAAGGCGAGGGTGACCGGATCCGGGATCGCCGGAGCCGGGTCCGGCGTGGTGCCATCGGAACCAGACGCGGCGGCGATGGGTTCGGGACCATCGGCCGGTACGGCGGTGGCAACCGTCGCCGAGCGGTCGACCGACTCGACCGTGGTGGCCGTGCCCTGTGCCGAGCTGTCGGTGGAGCATGCCGATGTGGAGAGGACCAGGAGGAGGGCGACCATGCCGGCTGCCACTGCTCCCGATCGTCGGGAACGGCCTCCCGGCGACGCCACCGGCTCCGCAACGGCCACCGCTCCCATCCACACCATCACCAGAACCTACCGGCACGCCGTCCACGCAGGTCGTACCCCAACCCCACCCCCGAAGGTTCGGGGCAGCACACGTCGCACAACGACACCACCTGCCCCCAACCTCCAGCCCACCAACGGTTCGGGGCACCACACGTCGCACAACGACACCACCTGCCCCCAACCTCCCGAACCCCGGCCGAGCCGAGGCCGGGACGGGGGCCAAACGCGGGTCGTCGTACCATCGGGCTCCATGGGACGACTCGGGCGGATGGCGGGGGAACCGACCGACCTCGAGTGGGGGGTGTCCCGGGGGATCTCCGGCTTCCGGGTGCTCGCTTGGGGCTGGGCCGTGGCGGTGGCCGTCGTGACCCGCGTCGACCTGTCCCGGACCGACGCCGCCATCGCGCTCCTGGCGGTGGCCGGAACGTTCACCGCGCTGATGGCGAGCGGGTCGGCCGCCCGGCACCGGATGGTCCTGTCGCCGGGAACCGCGGTCCTGGAGGTCGGGATCGCGGCCTCGCTCATCGTGGCCGACGGCTGGGTGTACGACCAGTCGCACGGCCAGACGTTCGGGTCGGCGTGGCCGGTGGCGTCGGTCCTGGCGGTCGGGGTCATGTTCGGCCCGGCCGGCGGGGCGGCTGCCGGCCTGGTCATGGGCTTGAGCCGGGTGACGGGCAACGCCATCGCCCCCTTCGATGAAGCCAGCAACCTGGCGCTCACGTCGTCGACGGTCCTCTACTCGCTGGCTGGGGTGGCTGCCGGAGCGGTGATGGACCGGGTACGCCAGGCCGAGACCACCATGGCCCGGGCCCGGGCGCGGGAGGAGGTGGCCCGCACGCTGCACGACGGGGTGCTCCAGACGCTGGCGGTGGTGCAGCGACGGTCGGAGGACCGCGAGCTGGCCGCTCTGGCCCGCGACCAGGAACTGGAGCTCCGAGCCTTCCTGGCCGACGGTGGCCCTTCGGAGACCGACCTGCCGGCTGCGCTGCGCAAGGCGGCGGCGCACGTGGAACGGCGCGACGGGCTCCGGTGCGAGGTGCTTGTGATCGACCACGACGAGCGCGAGATCGACCCGGCCGTCGTAGGCGCTGTGTCCGGCGCCGCCAAGGAGGCGCTCAACAACTCGGCCAAGCACGCCTCCGCATCACGGGTGACGGTCCTGCTCGACGTCGGCGACGAGATCTTCTGCTCGATCAAGGACGACGGGGTCGGGTTCGATGCATCGGCCGTCGAGCCCGGCCGGGGGTTGAGCGAGTCGATAAGGGCACGCATGGCCGAGGTGGGTGGAAGCGTGGTGATCGACGGCCGTCCCGGAGCGGGGGCCGAGGTCAGGCTGACGGCACCGCTGAAGCCGAACCGGCCCTGACCACGCGAGAGACGTCCAGGCGCACCGAGGCCAAACCCGCCTACCGGCCTCCCACGAGCGCTGACGACCGGCGGATCAGCCGTCCGTGGGCCCCTGGTCCGCGGTCGCATCGGGCGTGACCGGCACCAGCACCCGCAGGGCACCGGGCCGTGACCGGTACCGGAGCGGCAGCTTCAGGTCGACCACCTCGCCGTCGAGCGCCACCTTCATGCGGGACACGTTGGCGGTGACGGTGAGCTCGGCGAGCT
>JAAZBK010000129.1 GCA_012513855.1 Acidimicrobiales bacterium | reverse complement strand
CGGAGCGGCCGCCGGCGTCGTGGCGGGTCTGGCGGTGGCGGTGCTGGGCCGGACCGAACCGGCTCGAGCCGTGGTGGCCGGGGTGGCCTCCGCGGTGGCCGTGGTCCTGCTCGTGTCGGTTCTGGGAGAGGCCGGCTACTTCGGTGGTCTGGTGATCGGGCTGGTGGCCTCGGTGGTCGTCGGGCTTGCGATCGACCTGATCGTGGTGCGCCGCTTTCGCGAAGCGCCGCGCCTGGTGCTCACCGTGGCCACCATCGGTCTGGCCCAGTTCCTGGCGGTGGGTTCGCTGCTCATCCCCCGCTTGTGGGGTTCGGGTGAGCTGGTAGCCCCCAACAAGCCCTTCCAGATGCCGGGCAGCTTCGAGTTCGACATCGGCACCACCGTGTTCCACCTCGACGAGGTGGTGGCCGTGGTGGTGTCGGTCCTGTGCATCGTGGCGGTGGCGTTCGCGCTGGCCCGCACCGACATCGGCGTCGCCGTCCGCGCCGCTGCCGAGCGCTCCGATCGCACCGCCATGCTGGGCGTCCCGGTCGCCCGCCTGGAGGCAGGCGTGTGGGTGGTGGCATCGGTGCTCGCCTTCGTGGGCACCTACCTGCAAGCGGGCATCCTCGGCCTCGATCTCTCCACCGGGGTCGGCCTGCGCGCGCTGGTGGCGGCGCTCGCCGCCATGGCGCTGGCCGGGTTCGGATCGATACCCGCCGCGGTGGTGGCCGCGGTGGCCATCGGGATCCTGAGCGTGGCCTCGGGACCGGCGGGTGGTCACCAGGTGATCACCACCGACATCGTCATGGCCGGGGTCGTGGTGATCGGTCTCCTCGCCCGAACGGCTCGACGCCGCCGGGCCGATCGCGGCGAGGTCTCGAGCTGGAAGCTGAGCGTCGACCCGCAGCCGGTTCCAGCCCAGCTCGCCCACCTGCCGCTGATCCGGGTCGGGCGGTGGGTGCTGGCGGTGGTCGCGTTCGTCGCAGCCATGGCTCTGCCCTCCGTCCTCTCGACCAGCCAGGACTTCCGGGCCGCCATGGTCGCCTCGCTGGCCGTGCTGGCGCTGTCGGTCGTGGTGCTCACCGGCTGGACAGGTGAGGTCACGCTCGGTCAGATGGCGCTCGCCGCGGTGGGCGCCGCGGTCACGTCCTACGCCACCGTCGAGTGGGAGCTGGACCTCCTGCTGGCGCTGCCGCTGGCCGGCCTGGCCACTGCGATCGTGGCCGTGCTCCTCGGCCTGCCGTCACTGCGGTGGCAGGGCCTCTTCCTGGCGGTCACCACCCTCGCCTTCGGCATCGCCACCGTCGGTTTCTTCCTCAACCCGACCCAGGCGGAGTGGATCCCACGCGACCAGTTCGAGCGACGGCCCTTCCTCGGGGTGTGGGACCTGTCGAACGACGCCACCATGTACCGGGTCTGCGTGATCGTGCTGGTGCTGTGCCTCGTGGCCGTCGCCGGGATCCGCCGAACCCGCACCGGCCGGGTGCTGCGCGCGGTTCGAGACAACGCCCCGGGGGTGCAGTCCTACGGGGTCCGAGTGCCGCTGGCCCGGCTCACGGCCTTCGCCCTCTCGGGGTTCCTGGCCGGGATCTCGGGTGGTCTGATCGCCTACGTCAACGAGGCCTACGACGTCGGCACCTTCGCCGCCGATCAGGGCATCAACGTGTTCATCTCCGCGGTGGTCGGCGGCGTCGGGAGCGCGTTCGGAGCGGTGTTGGGCGCCATCGTGCTCGACGGCAGCCGCCACTTCCTCACCGGAGCCTGGGCCCTCCTGCCCTCGTCGGTGGGCGTCCTCGTGGTCCTCATGTTCCTGCCCGGCGGCCTGGCCGAGCTCGTCTACCGGATACGTCACCGGCTGCTTCTCCTCGTGGCCAGGAGCCGCGGCATCGAGCTCGTTCGAGCCGACGTCGCCTCCGAGCCCAACGCCGGGGACCGGGCCGAGGCCCGTGCCCATCCCGTGGTCCGTGCCGACCCCGATCAGCCGCTGCAAGTTGATGCGCTCGCGGTGCGCAACCTCGACGTCGCCTACGACGAGGTCCAGGTGCTGTTCGGTGTCGACCTCGACGTCCGCCCCGGTCAGATCACTGCGCTCCTCGGCACCAACGGTGCCGGCAAGTCGACCCTGCTGAGGGCGATCGGCGGGGTCGCGCCGGTCACCGCCGGAGCCGTTCGCCTCGGTCCGGCAGACCTGCGAGACCTCGAGCCAGACGAGATCGCGGCGCGGGGGATCGCCCAGATGCCCGGCGGTGCAGGGGTCTTCAGCGGGCTCACGGTCGACGAGAACCTGCGCGTGGCCGCCTGGCAGATCCGCGGCGACGCCGACCTCGTGCAGGAGCGCATCGAAGCCGCCCGCCAGCGCTTCCCGGTGCTGGAACGCCGAGCCGGCGACCACGCGGGAGACCTCTCCGGAGGTCAGCAGCAGCAGCTGGCCCTCTCGATGGCCCTGATCACGGACCCCGAGGTCCTCCTCATCGACGAGCTGTCGCTCGGGCTCGCGCCGTTGATCGTCGAGCAGCTCCTCGACGAGCTGCGCTCTCTCCGAGACACCGGAACCACCATCGTGATCGTCGAGCAGTCGGTCAACGTCGCCCTGAGCGTGGCCGACCACGCCTACTTCATGGAGAAGGGTGCCATCCGCTTCGCCGGACCCGCCGCCGACCTGCTCGATCAGCCCGACCTCATCCAGGCCATCTACCTCCAGGGCACCCGCGAGGCCCTGGCGGGGCCGGGCCGGTCGACCGGACCTGCGGTGGTGGGGGATCCGGACCGGATCACCGTGCTTCCCGACGACCACCAGCCGGCACTGGAGATCGAGCAGCTGAGCGTCACCTTCGGTGGCATCAGCGCGGTGCGGTCGGTCGACATGGCGGTCGACCCCGGCGAGATCGTTGGCCTGATCGGTCCCAACGGCGCCGGCAAGACCACCCTCCTCGACCTGGTCAGCGGGTTCACGCCGGCCGATTCCGGGAGCGTCTACCTGCGCGGCGTAGACATCGGCGGCCTCACCCCGTCGGCTCGGGCCAGGGCGGGGCTCGGCCGCTCGTTCCAGGACGCGCGGCTGTTCCCCGGCCTCACGGTGGAGGAGTGCATCGCCACCGCGCTCGAACGCTGGATAGAAGCTGGCGATCCCGTCACCGCTGCGTTCCGCCTGCCGGCCGGCCAGGTCACCGAGGCCGCGGTGGCCGAGCGCACCCACGAGCTACTCGAGATGTTCGGCCTGGGAGCGCTCCGAGCTTCGAGGATCGGAGAGCTGTCCACCGGTACCCGACGGATGGTCGACCTGGCCTGCGTGGTGGCCCACGGTCCGTCTGTGGTCCTCCTCGACGAGCCCTCGTCGGGCATCGCGCAACGGGAGGCCGAGGCGCTCGGCCCGCTCATGCTCGACCTGCGCCGGAACCTGAACGCCACCCTGGTGGTGATCGAGCACGACATCTCGTTGATCTCCTCGGTGGCCGATCGGCTCATCGCCCTCGACGAGGGCGCGGTGGTCACATCGGGTCCCCCGGCCCAGGTCCTCGACCACCCCGCGGTGGTGGCCTCCTACCTGGGCTCCTCGCCCGAGACCGTCAACCGTTCGAGGGCGATGCCGTCCGCTCCTGACCCCCTATCGACCCGAGGTGCGCCATGACGTCTACCCACGCGGATGCTGCTCGGCCGTGGCCGAAGCTCTCACCCGTCCAGCGCTTCGGGCCGCTGCTGGCAGTGGTGGCGCTGCTCGTCGGCGCCGGCGTGGTGGCCACCGTCAAGGGCGGAGACACCCAGACGGTCAGCGCAGGCGGGGGCTCGGGAGGTCCGGTCGGTGGCGGCACCGGTTCCGACGGCGGTGGCGACGGTGAGGAGACCGACCCGTGGTCGTCGAACCCCGATCTGCCCATCACCTACGCCGAAGCCGAGGCCGATGGCACCGTCGGCGACCACGACTGGGGCGATCGCTGCGACGAGACCACCGGCCAGATCATGATCCCGTCCGTCTACGCGCCGCCGTGCGTGCCCGCGTGGGAGGAGGGCGCCGACAACGGCGGTGCCACCACCAAGGGGGTCACAGCCGAAGAGATCGTGATCGCCTACTACATCCCGGGAGCCCAGGACCTCCTCGGCTTGGCCGAGGCCCTCGGCGTGTTCGACAACGCCGCCATGCGCACCGCGCTCATGGACGACCTGGCCAACCTGGGCAACCTCACCTTCGAGACCTACGGACGCAAGGTGGTGATCAAGCCGTTCCAGGGAACCGGCGACGGCAAGAACCCCGCTCAGGCCCGTGCCGACGCCCGCAAGGTGGCCGAGGACCTGGGTGCCTTCGCGTCGATCGGTGGCCCCACCCAGGCGCTCGCCTACCAGGAGGAGCTGGCCCGTCGCGGCGTGCTGTGCATCTCCTGCAGCCCGTCAGCCCCCGACTCGATCTACCAGGAGCTCGCTCCCTACAACTGGGCCGTGCTGGCATCGCCCGACCAGATCCTCCAGGGCGTCCTCGACTTCGGCGTCGAGAACCTGTTCGGCAAGCCGGCCATCCACGCCGGTGATCCGTCCATGCACGACAAGACCCGGTCGATCGGCGTGGTCCACTACGAGCAGGACCCGCCGATCTACGCCGACCTCACCGAACGCATGCGTGCTCGCTACGAGGCCATGGGAGCCGAAGCCGACCTCATCGTCTCCTACCTGTTGGACCAGAGCACCCTGTCCCAGCAGGCCCAGGGCATCATCAGCCGGCTCAAGGCGGAAGGCATCACCTCGGTGGTGTTCGGCGGCGATCCGTTCATGCTGATCGACCTGACCACGGCGGCCACGCGGCAGAACTACTTCCCCGAGTGGATCATCACCGGCACCGTGTTCACCGACACCACCACCGTTGCCCGCCTGCTCGACCAGCAGCAGTGGGCGAACGCCTTCGGTGCTTCGGCCTCACCCGCTCGTGGCACCCCGCAGGAGGCCGAGGCCTGGCGGGTCTACAAGTGGTTCCAGGGGACAGACCCCGAGGCCAAGAAGAGCCTCAACATCACCTGGCCGCCGGTGCAGTTGCTGTTCACCGGCATCCACATGGCCGGGCCGAACCTCACGCCCGAGACCTTCGCCGGCGGCATGTTCCGGGTGCCGCCGGCTGGCGGCGGACCCACGACCCCCCAGATCAGCTACGGGAACAACGGCGTCACCGACGGGCCCGACTTCGTCGGCGTCGACGACTTCACCGTGGTCTGGTGGGATCCCGAACTGGAGGGTCCCAACGAGCAAGAGGTGGTCGCTCCCGGCATGTGGCGCTACCCGCTCGGCGGCCAGCGCTTCCTCATGAGCGAGCCCCAGGCCCTCGACGTCGAGCTTCTGTTCAAAGACGTCCCCGAGTCGCCCGGGATCCTCACCGAGATCCCGGCCACGGACCGGACCCCCGACTACGACCCGCCCGCAGGAGCACCGGCGGCTGGCGGCTGACGCCGTCCGGTTCCGGCCAGTTCGGTTCCCGCGCTAGTTCGGGGCGCCAGAGACCTGGCCGAGGTGGTCGTAGCCCCAGCAGGTGATCTCACCCTGGGCGTCGAGGGCACAGTTGTGCCATCCACCCGCGGCGAGATCGCCCCAGCCAGTCGTGGACGGGGTGTCAGTGACATCCCCTTCGAAGTCAGTGCCCCAACAAGCGACGGCTCCCTGGGCGTCGAGCGCGCAGGTGTGCCATCCACCCACGGCGAGGTGGGTCCAGCCAAACGTCGTCGGGCTGTCGGTCGGGTCGCCACCACCATCGCCGTCCCAGCCCCAGCAGGTGATGGCTCCCTGGGCGTCGAGGGCGCAGGTGTGGACGTCGCCGGCGGCGATGCCGGTGAAGCTCCCGACGGGGACGCTGCTGAGCTGTTGGTAGTCGTCGTTGCCCCAGCAGGTGACGGCCCCTAGGGCGTCGAGGGCGCAGGTGTGCATGTAGCCGGCAGCGATGTCTGTCCACCCGGCCGTGGTGGGGGCGTCACCGATGGCGCCGTCCTCGTCGAGGCCCCAGCAGGCAATGGCTCCCTGGGCGTCGAGGGCGCAGGTGTGTTGGCCGCCAGCACTGATGTCGGTCCACCCGGTCGTCGTGGGAGTGTTGGAGACCTCGCCGTTGAAGTTGGATCCCCAGCAGGTGATGGCGCCTTGGGCGTCGAGGGCGCAGTTGTAGGTGCTGCCCGCGCTGAGGGTGGTCCATCCGGTGGTGGTGGGGGCGTCGGAGACCTGGTCTCGGGCGTCGTCGCCCCAGCAGGTGATGGCTCCCTGGACGTCGAGGGCGCAGCTGTGCTGGCCGCCTGCGGCGAGCTCGGCCCAGGCGGGTGCTTGGGTCTGGTGGGGCAGGCCGGTGGTGATGTCGGTGGTGCCGATGGGGGTTGGCCCGCTTGCGGTGACCGGTGTGGGCGTGGTCCCGCCGAGGGAGATCGGCGGGTGTGTCCCCGTCAGGTCGATCATCTGCACGGTGTAGGCCCCGGCCTGGGAGAGGGGGAGGGCGAAGGTCCCGTCGGCGTTGGTCGCAGCGTGGTTTGCCGGAGCCGACGGCTCTGCGGGCGTGGCGAGCACCACGATGCCGGTCAGTGGCGTGCCCGTGTGGTCGACGATCTGGCCGGTGAGCGTGGCCGCCGCCACGGTGGAGGCGTCAGCCGCCGCAGGGGTGTCGGGATCGGCGACCACAGGGGTGGCGTCGGCCCAACCGTCGGCGTCCTGCCACCACCGGCCGTTGATGCGCAGCCGGTAGGTGCCTGCATCGATGGTGGAGTCGCGGAAGCGGTACCGGCCGTCCTGGTCGGTGTCGGTGGTGGCGACCAGCGACTCGGTCACGTCGTCGTAAAGCTCGACGGTGACGCCGCGCGCTGGCGTGCTGGTT
>JAAZBK010000010.1 GCA_012513855.1 Acidimicrobiales bacterium | reverse complement strand
GAGATCCGCTCAGCGGTGGGCGACGGCTCCCAGTGGGGGCTGTCGATCACCTACCTGCCGCAGGAGGCTCCTCTCGGCCTGGCCCATTGCGTGCTGATCGCACGCGAGTTCCTCGGCGACGAGGACTTCGTGATGTACCTGGGCGACAACCTCCTCCGAGACGGCATCACCCACTTCGTCGACGGCTTCACCCGTCACCGCGACGAAGCCGGCGACGACTCGTGCGCGGCCCAGATCCTCCTGGCTCCCGTCCCCGACCCCCAACGCTTCGGCGTGGCCGAGATCGGCGCCGACGGCAACGTGGCGAAGCTGGTGGAGAAGCCCGAGGTCCCCCCGTCAGACCTGGCGCTGGTGGGCGTGTACCTGTTCGATCCCTCGATCCACGAGGCCGTTCGGGCCATCGAGCCGTCGCCGCGTGGCGAGCTGGAGATCACCGACGCCATCCAGTGGCTGATCGACAACGGCCACCGCGTCCGCCACGAGGTCCTGAAGGGCTGGTGGCTCGACACGGGCAAGCTCACGCCGCTCCTGGAGGCCAACCGCCTCATCCTGGAGCTGGTGGAGCCGGCCACGCTCGGCAAGGTCGACGAGCAGTCCCGCCTCGACGGCCGGGTGGTGGTGGCCGAGGGCGCCGAGATCATCCGCTCCACCATCCGCGGCCCGGTGGTCATCGGCCCGAACAGCCGGGTCGTCGACAGCTACATCGGTCCGTTCTCCTCCATCGACGCCAACTGCGAGATCGTCAGCTCGGAGCTCGAACACTCGATCGTGCTGGCCAACAGTCGGGTAGAGAACGTGCCGCGGGTCATCGACTCCCTCATCGGTCGCCACGCCGAGGTGGTGCGGACCCACCAGCGTCCGCGCGCCAACCGCTTCCTCGTGGGAGATCACTGCCAGATCGACATCGATCTCTGACCGACGCGACCACGGGTACCATCCCCCAACCTCGCACCGGACCACCAGGAGCCCTACTTCTTCATGGCCACCCTCAGCCCCTCCGAAGTCATCGACGGCGTCGTCGTGGTCTCACCCGACATCCACGGCGATGAACGTGGCATCTTCATCGAGACCTACCGGCGCAACTGGTTCCCCGGCGGCCGCGAGATGATCCAGGGCAACCGGGGAGACCGACGCCAGGGCGCGATCGTCGGCTTGCACTACCACCTCCACCAGGCCGACTACTGGTACGTCCCGTACGGGCAGGCTCGCGTGGTGCTGCACGACCTGCGCACCGGGTCACCCACCGATGGCGCCACGCTCACCATCGATCTGGGCTCGGAGCCCGGTACGGCCGGCGTCGACCACGACCACCGAGGGATCTACATCCCGCCCGGCGTGGCCCACGGGTTCGCCGCTCTCACCGACATGACGATCACCTACCTGGTCGACGGCTACTACAACCCGGCCGACGAGCTCGGCGTGGCCTGGGACGACCCGGCGATCGCCGCCGACTGGGGCGTCACAGACCCGGTGGTCTCCGCGCGCGACCAGGCCAACCCCCGCCGGGCCGACCTCCAGCCGGCCGTCCAGCCCCACGCCGACCTCCGCACGTCCTGACCCGTCCCCCACACTTCGGTAGGTTCCTCCTTCCATGAGCATCCTCGTCACCGGCGCTGCCGGCTTCATCGGCTCCAACTTCGTGCGCTACTGGGCCGAAGCCCATCCCGGCGACCCGATCGTGGCCCTCGATTCGCTCACCTACGCCGGCGTGCGCGAGAACGTCGACGGCATCGAGGGCGTCACCTTCGCCCACACCGACATCGGCGACACCGACGCGGTGGCCGCACTGTTGGAGCAGCACTCGGTCGACCGCATCGTGAACTTCGCCGCGGAGTCGCACAACAGCCTCGCCGTGGTCGATCCCGCTCGCTTCTTCCGCACCAACGTGCTGGGCACCCAGGGCCTCTGCGAGGCCGCCAGGCGGGTGGGGGTAGCCCGGTTCCACCACGTGTCCACCTGCGAGGTGTACGGGGATCTCGACCTCGACACCGACGAGATGTTCACCGAGGAGTCGCCGTACCGGCCGCGCACCCCGTACAACGCCTCGAAGGCCGGCGGCGATCACGTGGTGCGCTCCTACCACGAGACGTGGAACCTCCCGATCACCATCACGAACTGCGCCAACAACTACGGCGCATACCAGTTCCCCGAGAAGGTGATCCCCTACTTCGCCACCCTGGCCCTCCAGGACCAGCCGCTGCCGATGTACGCGTCGACCCAGAACCGACGGGAGTGGATCCACGCCGTCGACCACTGCCGCGCCATCGACCTCATCTTGAGCAGCGGTCGGATCGGCGAGACGTACCACGTGGGAACGGGTGTCGAGAAGAGCGTGGAGGAGATCGCCGACCTGATCCTCGACCACCTCGGCAAGCCCCACTCGCTGAAGACCATCGTCCCCGACCGCCCCGGTCACGATCGCCGCTACGTGCTCGACTGGTCGAAGATCGAGGCCGAGCTCGG
>JAAZBK010000128.1 GCA_012513855.1 Acidimicrobiales bacterium | reverse complement strand
CCTTCTGGCTTCGGTCCCACGAGGTGCCTCTCGCCATCATCTCGAGCCCCGAGTCCGCCCGACGGCGCGTCGCCGCGAGCTACGAGCAGCTGCTCGGGCGTCAGGCGTCGGGAACCGACCTCGCCTATTGGGCCGATCGCTTGGTCGGCGGGATGCCGTTCCAGACCTTCGAGGCCCACGTCATGGGCTCGGCGGAGTTCGCCCGCCGCCACGGACCGGCCGCAGACCTCGTGGCCGGCGCGGTGTACCAGCACGTGGTCGGGCGCGGACCGTCCTCTGCCGAGGTCGTCGCCTGGACCGACTCGCTGGAGGCTGGGGCCGACGTCACCGGCCTGGCCGCTTGGCTCCGCCGGACCAACGAGGGACGCATCGAGTTCCTCGGCTCACACATGCAGGAGGTCCTCGGCCGTGAACCCCACGACTTCGACCGACTCGTCTGGTACGGCCGCTTGAACGAGGGCGCCACCCTCGACGAGCTCTGGGCCGACCTCTTCACCCACGGGGAGTTCCTCGAACGGTTCCCCTACGACTACGGCTGAGGCGGCCGCGACGAACCTGCAGTGTCGGCCCGTCGGTTCTCGAGGGAGCATCGGTTCTTGAGGGAGAACCAGGGCCTGTGGTGGGCTGGCCCGATGTCGCCCTTCGATTCCCACATCATCCGGCTGTTCCTGCACGTGTTGGCGGCCACGATCTGGGTCGGAGGACAGTTCACCCTGGCTGCGCTGGTACCCACGGCGCGGGCGCTGGGCGACGACGCCCCGAAGAAGGTGGCCCGCGCGTTCAACAAGATGGCCTGGCCGGCGTTCGGCGTGCTCGTGATCACCGGCGTCTGGAACCTGCTCGAGGTCGACGTGGCCGACCGGCCCACCCGCTACCACGTCCTGCTCGGCGTCAAGCTCCTGGCCGTGGCTGCTTCGGGAATCGGTGCCGGCATCCACATCGTCGGACGGTCCAAGGCCGCCCTGGCCATCGGCGGATCGTTCGCGGGACTGGGCGCCGCCGTGGCGCTCTTCTGCGGGGTGTGGCTCGGCAACTGAACGAGCGGGACACCGCCGGCCCGGTTCAGCGGTTGGGCGTGCCGGCCTCTCGCTGGGCCTGGTCGAACAGGTCCTGTACCACCTCGTGGAGCTCGGCGGTCCGGGCCTTGACCGCGGCCCGGCGTGCCTTGGAGCCCTCGGTCTCGATGGCCTCGAGCGGCTCTCCGACCACCACGCGCACCTTCTGGCGCTTGATGCCCTTGGACCCCTTGGGCATGGCTGCCTCGGATCCACCGATCCCCACCGGGATGATCGGAACGCCGGTGCGGCTCTGGACGTAGGCGGGCCCGTCGAACAACGGGTGTACCTCGGGACCGTACTGACGGGTGCCCTCGGGGAATATCACCAGCGGTTCTCCGGCTTCGATCGCCTCGATGCAGGTGCGCAGCGCCTCGCGGTCGGCGCTGCCCCTGGCCACCGGGATGCCGCCAAGGGCGGTGAAGATGCGTCCCCAGACGCCCTTCCACAGCGAGTCCTTGGCCAGGAACCGCATGCGACGGTCGGTGGCGATGAGGACCAGCAGGAAGTCGAGGTTCGATCGGTGGACCGGTGAGAGGATGAACGCGCCCTGGGTGGGCACGTTCTCGGTGCCGCGAGCGGTGAGCCGGAGCCAGAAGCGGGCGAACCCCAGGAGCACGGCCCGGACCCCCGCGTAGAACCGGAGCTCGTTGGGCGTGCCGGGCCGCCGGTGCCCCTTGCGGGCCCGGTCGAGCCGCTTGTCGGACCGGGACGAAGCGGGTGCGGCCTCGCTCACGCTTCCTGTGGATGCGCTTCGAGGCGCACCAGCGCCGGCCCGGGCCGGGGAATCATTGGTCTGGGGATCGTTGGTCTGGGGATCGTTGGTCTGGGAATCTTGGGCCGGCGGGGCCTGGGCGGTGGCGGGCTCGGCGATGGCGGGTCCGGCGGTGGCGGTCGGGGCGGGTTCGGCCGCCCGTTCGATCATGCCGACGAGGTCGTCGACGATCTCGTCAACGCCGCGCTCGCTGGTGTCGACCACCACGGCCCCCGCCGCCTGGGCCAGCGGGCTGTTCTCCCGTCCCTGGTCCAGGGCGTCACGACGGGCGATGTCGGCCGCCACGGTCTCGTAGTCGAGGTCGGAGACCTCCTTCGACCGACGGGCCGCCCGGACCTCTGGCGATGCGGTCATGTAGACCTTCAGGACCGCGTCGGGGAAGACGACCGAACCGATGTCTCGACCCTCGAGGACTCCGCCACCTCGCTGGACGGCCCACTCGCGCTGGCGGCGGACCAGCTCCGAGCGGACGTCGGCGTTGGCCGCAACCGCGCTGACGGCCCTGGTGACCTCTGGGCCACGGATCTCGATGGTGGCGTCGGCGCCGTCGACGGTGACGACCCCCTGCTCCACCGTGAGCTCTACGTTGCGGGCCAGGTTGGCGACCTTCTCGGCTTCGGAGGGGTCGATCCCGAGCCGGAGCGCGGCGAAGGTGACGCCGCGGTACATGGCACCGGTGTCGAGGTAGTCGAGCCCGAGCCTCTCGGCGAGGGCCCGGCCCACGGTGGACTTGCCGGAACCGGCAGGGCCGTCGATGGCTACGACGGTGAGATCGGGTTCGGCAGCGGCTTCAGACACGGCCAGCAACCCTACTGAGCATGTCCCAGTAGCCGGGGAACGTCTTGGCCACGCAGGCGGGATCGGCGATCTCGATGCCGGGCACCGCCAGGCCGAGCAGCGCGAAGCTCATCGCCATGCGGTGGTCCTCATAGGTCTGCACCACGGCCGGCTGCGGTGTGCCGGGTCGGATGCTCCAACCGTCGGGGTCGACGGTGACCTCGATCCCGCACCGCCCCAGTTCCGTCGCCACCGCAGCCACCCGGTCGGTCTCCTTGCGCCGGATGAAACCGATGCCGGTCACCTCCACCGGGTCGGAGGCGAAGGGTGCCACCACGGCCAGGGTCTGGGCGGTGTCGGAGATGTGGGTGAGGTCGAAGCGTCCGCCGGTCAGGCTCCCCCTCTGTGCCCGGACCTCCGACCAGTCGTCGCCACGGGTCACCTCGGCCCCCATCTGCGCGAGCACGTCGAGGAACGCCACGTCGCCCTGCGCCGCTCGGGAACCCAATCCCTCGACCCGAACCCGGCCGCCACACACGGCGGCCGCGGCGAACGGGTACGACGCCGCGCTGGCATCGGGTTCGATGTGGTAGTTCGTCGCGGTGTATCCCCCGGGGCCGACCGCGAAGGTGGAGTCATCGGGCCGGTCCACCGTGGCCCCGAAGGCCTCCATCACCGAGATGGTGAGGTCGACGTAGGGCCGCGACACCAGGTGGGTCGCCAGCTCCAGCACCAGGCCGTCGGGGAGGCAAGGGCCGATGAGCAACAGGCCGGACAGGAACTGGCTCGACGCATCGCCCGGCACCCGTAGGACACCTGAGCGCACGCCCCCGCCGGTGATGGTGGTGGGCAGGTGTCCGGCTGTACCGAGCTCCTCCACCCCCGCCCCGAGCTGTCGGAGGGCCTCGAGCGTGGTGTCCATCGGACGGGACCGCATCTGGGGGTGGGCGTCGACGCGGTAGGCGCCTCGGCCCAGGGCGAGGAGTGGCAGCGCGAACCGTGCGGTCGTGCCCGATTGGCGGACGTCCACGGGTTCGGTGGTGGCGGGCAGGGTGCCGTCGCCGCCGACGATCTCGATGCTGTTCGTCTCCTCGTCGGCGACCACCTCGAGCCCGATCGATCGGAGTACGCCGATCATCGCTTCGGTGTCGTCTGCGAACAGCGCTCCGGTCAGCGTGGAACGGCCGCCGGCGAGGGCGGCGCAGACCAGGGCGCGGTTGGTGATCGACTTCGATCCGGGGACCCGCACCACCACGTCGAGCGGGTGGTCGACGGGGTGGATCGGCAGCGGATCGGGAAGCGACGCCAGGTCGAGCAGGTCCATCGTCAGCTCAGGGGGCGAACGGACGGTCGGTAGCCCATGTCGACCAGGCTTTCGCGGTACGCGTCAGCGCGGGCCCGGTCGACCAGGAGTATCAGCACGCCACGGTCGCCTTCGCTCGAGTGGGCGATCTCGAAGTCGGCGATGTTGATGCCCATCTCGCTCGCCAGGGTGGAGACCTCGGCGATGGCGCCGTCGCGGTCGGGCACGGGGATGCGGAACTCAGCCAGCTCCTCGGGTCGTACGACTCTGCTGGGCAGGTTGCGCCGGGCCAGCTGCGCCCTCTCCAGGGTGGCCAGCAGGGCCTGGTCGTCACCGTCGTCCACCAAGCCCCGAAGTCGGGCGAGCTCGGCGGTGAGCCGGTCTATGACCTCGAGGATCGCTCCACGGTTCTGGCCGCAGATGTCGGGCCAGATGGTCGGGCTCCCGGCGGCGATCCGGGTCATGTCACGGAAGCCTCCGGCCGCCAGGCGGAGCAGCGCCGCGTGCTCCGACGCTCGCTCGTTGGCGATCCCCATCAGGGCGGCAGCAGTGAGGTGCGGGACGTGGGACACCACCGCCACGAGGGCATCGTGTCGATCGGGAGGCAGTGCGACCACGTCGGCGCCGAGCGATCGGACCACCGCATCCACCGTGGCGAAGTGATCCGAATCGGTGCCCACCACCGGGGTCAGGACCCACACCGCGCCTTCGAACAGGTCTGGCGTCGCACCGTCGACCCCGAGTTGCTCAGAGCCGGCCATCGGGTGACCACCGACGAAGCGGGGCGAGTCGACCTCGGCGACGATCGAGCCCTTCACCGAACCCACGTCGGTGACGGCGCCGCTCGTCTGGGCGAGTGCGACGCGCACCGCTTCGGGGATCGCCATCACGGGAGCGGCCACGAAGGTGATGGAGGAGTCGGGGTCCACGCCGACCTCGTCGATCACCCCCAACTCGACCGCTCGCCGCGCAGCTTCCTCGTCTGAGTCGACGCCCGACACGTGCCAGCCCTGGGCCCGCAACGCCAATCCGATGGAACCACCGATGAGCCCGGTGCCTACGAGGGTGGCCCGATGGGGGCCGGCAACGGTGGACACCTCAGCCGGGCAGGTCGTCGCGGAGGCCGGCCGCCCCGTGGAGGTAGACGTGTCGCAGCTGATCGCGCTGACGCATGGTGGTGAGGTGCGCAAGCACCCGGATGCACAGCGGCTTGCCGCCGGGCACCGGGATCTCGGTGGCGCACAGGAGCGGCACGTCGCCCAGACCGATCACCCGCGCTGCGGTGGCGGGAAAGGCCGACGTGAGGTCGGTGGTCACGGTGAAGATGATGCTGATCAGGTCGTCGTGATCGACGTCGTTGCGGCCGAACATCTCTTCGAGCAGCTCGATGGTGCGAGCCTCGATGTCGGCCGGGGTGTCGGCTTCGACGGTGGTGGCGCCGCGTAGGGCTCGAACTGCTGCTGGCATCCGGGCGATGCTACCGACCCGCCGCCTCCGGGTCAGACCCGGTTCGCCGTCTCGGTCGGTCGGATGGCTCCGTCAACTCGGTGCCCGGTCCGTCGGCTCCGTTGGCCCCGTCCGTCGGCTCGTGCCGGAGCCTTCGGCGGCCTCAGTGGCTCGGCCCGCCGTCGGAACGAGCCAGACGGCGGCTCGTGAGGGTGCAGCGGCGCCGGTCTTGGTGATCGGCCTCGAGCATCCGCTTGGGCAGGCGGGGCGGACCCAGTCCGTAGCGGCGGTGGTACCGCCACGGGCCCTCCGGAGACACCAGCGGCCTCGGGCTCCTCAACGGTTGGGCTCGGACGGGTACGTGGCTACGTGTCGCCGACTCGGCCACCCGCGCCCGCATCCTCCGTAGCGTCGACCGGGGGATCCGCCCCACCTGGCAGTACAGGCCGCGACCGAGGCGTCGCACCCGACCTCGGGCCACCTCCCATCGCAGGGCGTCGCTGATCACCTTCGACGTTCGACCTGCCACCGCGAAGCCACCTGCGTCGAGCGCGTCGACCAGATCGGCGACGCGAACCGGTCCCCCAGCGGCCCGCATCTGCAGCACCAGAAAAGACCGCAACTCGATGCCGAGCAGTTCGCACGGCCCCGCCGCCGGGGCGGGCATCGGAGCGGCGCCCCCACCGTCGTTGCTGATGTTGGCGTTGGCGTTGTGGTCGTTGCTGATGTGGTCGTTGCTGATGTCGTCGTTGCCGCGGCCACTACCGGTACTCCCGCCGTCACCACCACTCTTTGAGCGTCCGGACGCGGCCGCCGACGCGTCCGCGGGCGCGTCGGCGAGTCCGCGAGCTGGCCCATTCGCTGGTCTGTCCTCGCCCTCTAGCGCCCGTTCGTGGTCAGCGCAGATCTCACTGGCCCAGATCGGAGCATCGAACCAAGGGGTTCCGCCGTCGTCGTTCGTCATGGCCCAATTCTTCCCATGGGGGGTGACAACGGCGGCGCCGTCGGGACGTGCGAGCCTCGGTAGGACTCTTGACCCCGGCAGCGGATGCCGACGGCAAGCGTCGTTGGCTGAATGGCTCCAGGCTCCAAACCGTCACCCGCGGCTCAACGCAGCGAGAACGGTGGACATGCCACCCGCAGGGTCGTCTAGGTCGACACGGCGGGCAGTCTCTGCCAGGCCGCGTTGCAGCGACAACGGTCGGTCGGTGGGATGGCTGGGGGCCGGTGGGGCCGCGTTGCAGCGACAACGGTCGGTCGGTGGGATGGCTGGGGGCCGGTGGGCCGCGTTGCAGCGACAACGGTCGGTCGGTGCGATGGCCGGGTCTCGGTGGGGCCGCGTTGCAGCGACAACCTGCCATCGGCTCCCGCAGACCCACTCCCTCGCGGTGTGCCCTGGCCACCAGATGAGTTGTCGCTGCGACGCGGCCGGGATGAGGTTTCTTGGCTGGCCACCAGCTGGGCTGTCGCTGCGACGCGGCCGGGATGAGGTTTCTTGGCTGGCCACGAGATGGGTTGTCGCTGCGACGCGGCCGGGATGGAGTTCTTGGCTGACGAGGTCGATGTAGCTGAGGTCTGGCTGATGTGCCGGGTCTGGCTGATGTGCCTCGTCCGACGTCTTGCGTCTGACGTCTCGAGAGGTGACGCCTTGGTCAAACCTCGTCCAGTCCAAGCGGTCTGGCTCACCTGGTCGGCGGTTGTCGCTGCAACGCGGCCCACCATCGGCTCCACGGGGCCGGGGGGCTTCGAGAAGCGTCGAAGGGGTCCTCGCTCGTTCGCCGGCTTCGCCCTCAGCCCGGGCGCGCCCGCGGGCGCGGCGACCCGACCCCTAGGTAACCGCGCGCCCGCGGGCGCGTCCGCCCGACCCTTCGTTCCTGCACGCCCGAGGGCGCGGGTAACCCGACGCTTCGTTGGCGCGCGCCCGCGGGCGCGGCGACTTCGGTCCCGCCAGCGGTTCTTACCTACAGGACGGCGCGACCGCTGCTCAGCGGTCGGGCGCCGGACCGGCCGGTTCGGCGGCGGCCTCTTCGAGCTCGCGGATCTCGGCGACGGTGAGGGACCGCCACTCGCCGGGCTTGAGGCGCTGGTCGCGCAACGGGCCCACCCGCGTTCGGATCAGCCTGACCACCGGGTGCCCGACCGCGTCGAGCATCCGGCGGACCTGGCGGTTGCGGCCCTCGTGGATGACGAGGCGCACGAGGGTCGGCGCCACCAACCCGACCTTGGCTGGAGCCGTGACCCCGTCGTCGAGCTCCACCCCCTGCCGGAGGGCCCGGAGGGCGGATCGGGACGGCTCGGTCTCGACCTCGGCCAGATACTCCTTCTCGACACCGTGCGACGGGTGGCTGACCCGGTTGGCGAGCTCGCCGTCGTTGGTGAGGAGGAGCAGACCCTCGGTGTCCATGTCGAGCCGGCCCACCGGGAACACCCTGGGCGATGCCGGTACGAGCTCCAGGACGGTGGGCCGGCCGTGGGTGTCGGCGGCGGTGGTGACCACACCCGCCGGCTTGTTCAGCAGGTAGTGCACGAGATCGGGTCGCACGCCGACGGGTACTCCGTCGACCTCGACGCGGTCGTGGTCGGGATCGACCCTGCGGCCAAGCTCGGCGATCTCGCCGTTGACCGTCACAAGCCCGTCGGCGATCAGCTCCTCGCACGCGCGCCGGCTGCCGAAGCCGATCCTTGCCAGGACCTTCTGGAGGCGTTCGCTGCCCCCTGAGCGCTCGCCATCGGACGTCGCTGATTCGTCAGACGGATCCATCGGGGGTCTGCTCCTCCCCGCCTCCGCCGCCATCGGTGCTCGGCGGGGGGTCCTCGGCATCGGCGCCGGGGTCGGCATCGACGTCGTCGGCGCCAGCATCGACGTCGTCGGCCTCCAGTTCCCTGAACCAGGTCGGGAGCTCGGGCTCGGAAGCGGCCGGCGAACCGGAGACGGCGGTGACGCCATCAGCCTCCGGCGGCGTCGGGCTCGGTGGCGTGGCTTCGACAGAGTCAGCTTCATCAGAGTCAGCCTCGTCAGAGCCGGCCTCTCCCTCCCCTGCCTCACCTGCCTCACCTGCATTACCGGCTTCACCGGCTTCACCGGCTTCACCTGCCTCACCCGGGGCGGAATCGGCATCGCCTCCCACACCATCAGGCTCCGGGTCGACGCGCAGGCCCTTCTCCAGTGCCTCGAGCACGCTCGCGTCGGGGAACAGGTCGGCGATGGCGGGAAGATCGTCGGTGGAGTCGAGTCCGAGCCGCTCGAGGAACTCCGTGGTGGTCCCGAACAGGGTGGCTTGGCCCGGTCCCGGGTCCCGTCCGACCTCCTCGATGTAGCCGCGCTGCTGGAGGGTGCGCATCACACCGTCGACGTTCACCCCCCGAATCGCCGCCACCTGGGCGCGCGAGATGGGCTGCTTGTAGGCCACGATGGCCAGCGTCTCGAGCGCGGCTGCGGAGAGGCGGGCGGTCTGGCCCTCGAGCACGAAGCGCTCGACGTAGGGCGCCATGTCTCCCTGGCTCTGGAAGCGGTAGCCGCCTGCCACCTTCACCAGTACGAAGCCACGATCGTCGCGGGTGTAGGCCGCCTGGAGCTCGTCGCACAGCTCGGTCACGCGATCGGGCGACACCTCGAGGAGCTGAGCCAGAAGATGGGGATCGACCGGCTCCTGCGCGACCATGAGGATCGCCTCGATGGCCTTGGCGGCCTCGGTTGCCATAGCGGTGGGTCAGCCTTCGTAGACGTCGATGCTGCCAACCAGGTCGGCGAGCACCGAGCGATCGTCGTCGTCGGCGTCGCCGCCGATCCACGAGATCGTGAGCTCTCCGAAGCTGGTGGGCTGGTCGAGGTCGATCATGCCCTGCTTGAACAGTTCGAGCACAGCCAGGAACCTCACCACCACCTCCAGACGTTCCACGAAGGTGTCGGTGAGAGCCCGGAAGGAGATGCGGCCGAGACGAGGCAGCTCGTCGATCAGCTCTGCCACCGCCTCGGTGACGCTCATGCGGCTGGGAGCGACGTGATCCAGCTCGACCCGCGGCACCGGCTTGGGCGTGAGGGCTCGGGCGAACGCGTCGCGAAGGTCTGTGGGCGTGACGCCGGCCAGGAGATCGGGGGCGAGGTCGGTGTAGCGCTCGTCGAGCCCCGCCCTGCGGGGGAAGGAGCGGCCGGCGTCGTCGGCCAGGGCCGACAGGAGCTTGGCCGCGTCCTTGAAGGTCTTGCACTCCACCAAGCGGGCCAGCAGGAGGTCTCGCTCCTCCCAGAGCGAGAACTCGTCGTCCAGCTCCACGTCGGGGTCACCGGGCAACAGCCGGCGGGTCTTCAGCTCCACCAGGGTGGCCGCGATGAGCAGGAACTCGGTGGCCACCTCCAGATCGAGCCCGTCCATGCGGGTCAGCTCGTCCAGGTAGGCGTCGACGATCGTGCAGAGGGAGATCTCGTACAGCTCGACCTGCTCGTTCAGGATCAGGTGCAGCAGCAGGTCGAAGGGACCTTCGAAGACCTTGGTCTGCACCTCGTAAGCCATGGCCCAAGACTAGTTACACCGATGTGGTTTCGTAAAGGGCCGGGGTGGCGTCGACGAAACGGGTTCGGCTCCCCCGCCCACGTCGATCGTAGGATCGCCGTCCATGACTCGCGTGTTCTCGGGCATCAAGCCCACCGGCAACGTCCACCTCGGCAACCTGTTCGGGGCGCTCGTGCGGTGGACCGAGGAACAGCACCGGGCCGAGAGCATCTACTGCGTGGTCGACCTCCACGCCCTCACCGTGCCCCAGGATCCTGCAGAGCTCCGCGACGCCACCCTCCGGCTGGCTCAGATCCTCCTGGCGGTGGGCATCGATCCCGAGGTGAGCACCCTCTTCGTCCAGGGCCACGTGCCCCAGCACACCGAGTTGGCGTGGCTGATGGAGTGCACCGCCGCGTTCGGCGAGTTGCGTCGGATGACCCAGTTCAAGGACAAGTCGGACAGGTCCGACTTCGTGTCCGGTGGCCTGTTCACCTACCCGGCCCTGATGGCCGCCGACATCCTCCTCTACGACACCGACGAGGTCCCCGTGGGTGACGACCAGCGCCAGCACGTCGAGCTGGCCCGTGACCTGGCCGAGCGGTTCAACAGCCGCTACGGCGCCACCTTCACCGTCCCCAAGGCCACCTTCCCGGTGGCGGGCGCCCGGATCATGGACCTGCAGGACCCGACCTCGAAGATGTCGAAGTCCGAGGACCAGGCGCCCGGCACCATCCTCTTCCTCGACGAGCCCAAGGTGATCGAGAAGAAGATCAAGCGCGCCGTCACCGACACCGACGGGGAGGTCCGCTTCGACGTGGCCGCCAAGCCCGGGGTGTCCAACCTGTTGTCGATCCTGGGCGCAGCCACCGGCCGGGCTCCCGAGCAGTCGGCGGAGGGCTACACCCAGTACGGCCCCCTCAAGACCGACACCGCCGCGGCCGTCATCGAACGACTGGCCCCGATGCAGGCCCGCTTCCACGAGTTGGCCGCGGATCCCGCCGAGACCACGCGGAT
>JAAZBK010000127.1 GCA_012513855.1 Acidimicrobiales bacterium | reverse complement strand
GGCACCACCCGCGAGGCTCTGGCCCAGGGACGGCTCGGCCAGGTGCCGGTCGACATAGACACCCTCCAGGGCGGGTTCCTGCGCAAGGTGGTCCAGGTCCCCGGGGGCATGCAGGTCCTGATGGCGGCCGTGCTCGTGCTGGTGCTCAGCCTCATGAGCAGCTTCACCGCAACGGTGCCGCCCGAGGGGGCCGAGGCCGGCGCCGATCCGACCCGCACCCTGTTCGACGCCTACGGGGCCAGCGCGCTGCTGTTCCTGGCCCCACCCCTGATCCTGGTGGGCAACGCCGTCTACTTCAGCCTCCACGAGCGGCGCCGGCGGATGTGGGTGATCTCGGCCGTGATGATGGTGATCTTCTCCGCCCTGATGCTCCAGTACATCTTCCCGGCCGGCTTCCTGGCCTACGCCGCCTACCGGAGCAAGCGCATCGAGGAGGGCCCGGCTCGGCGAGCGGCATCCGACGATGACGACGACGATGCTGCCGACGATCCCATCGAAGAGGCCGGCCAGCCCGGCCCCGACGAGGTGTCCGAGCACGATTGAGCGGCTTCGACCGAGGCGTTGCGACCGGTTGCGACAGGGCGGTGCGACGCCTCTTCGCAGGTAGCGGCCAAGTGGCGCGATGGGCCCTTGACGGCGCACACGGTTCGGTAGATGGTGGAGGCGTGTTCGGGCCCGGCAGGGTCTGAACCACACGGAACGAAGCCCACTCGTCTCTTCCGGGAGGTGCAGGAAACGCCGTGAAGCCCTACAGAGCGTTCGAGAGGTCTCCTCCGGGCTGACCTCCCACCCATAGGTTGACTTGCCGCACCACGACCCGTTCCCATCACGGACCGCGGATGCGCTTCGGAGTCGGCGCCTCGCGTCCTCCCCGCTCGCCACCGGGCCCGTCCAAAAGTGCGGCGGGCGTGACCGGCTCGTCAACCGAACTCAGCGTCCCGCCGGACCCACGTTCACTCGTGATCGACCGGCGGGACGCACGCGTTCGGGGTGACCGCCCGCGCTACGGCCGCGGCGGAGGCGGGGCCATGGGCGGCTGCGGCGGCTGACCGCCCTCTGGATCGCTGGCGGGCAGTTGCCTGGCGATGGCCGCGGCCTGGGCGGAGGCCTGAGCCGCGGCTTCTCGTGCTGCCTGCTCGTGCTGGGCGCTGGCCTGCATCCCCTGCTGGCGCGAGGCCTGGGTCTCGGCCAGCTGGTGGTCGAGATCGGACCGGGCGGTTTCGGCCCGCTGGGCCCGTGCGTCGTCGCCGTCGCCGTCGCCGGCGCCGGCGAACAGCTCCGCCACCGCTCCCAACGCTCCGAGACCGCTCGAGAAGTCGGCGGGAAGGAAGATCTTGGTGGCCTGCCCGTTGGCGATGCGGCCGAGCGCCTCGAGGTACTTGATCGCCAAGAGATCGGGTGACGGGTCGCCAGCGTGGATCGCCTGGTACACGGTGGTGATGGCGCGGGCCTCGCCCTCGGCCACGGTGAGCTGGCGGAACCGTTCGGCCTCGGCCAGCTGGCGCGTGGCCTCGGCGTCGCCCTGGGCTTGCAGGATCTGGCGCTGGCGCTCGCCCTCCGCGCGGAGCACGGCCGCGGCCTTGTCGCCTTCGGCGGTGGTCACGGCTGCTTCTCGACGGCCGTCGGCCTCGAGGACCACCGCCCGCCGGGTCCGCTCGGCCTTCATCTGCTCGTGCATGGCGTGCATGACGTCGGGCGGCGGATCGATGCGCTGGATCTCGACGCGGACCACCCGGACGCCCCACTTGTCGGTGGCATCGTCGAGGATCTGGCGGAGGTCGAGGTTGATCTTGTCCCGGCTGGTGAGGGCTTGGTCGAGCTGCATGTCGCCCACCACGTTGCGGAGGTTGGTCTGGGCCAGCTTGGTGACGGCCAGGATGAAGTTGGCGATGTTGTAGACGAGCCTCTGCGGGTCGGTGGGCTCGTAGTAGACGACCGCGTCGACCGAGACGATCACGTTGTCGGAGGTGATGACCTCCTGGGGCGGGACGTCGACCACCTGCTCGCGCATGTCGACCATGCGGATCTTGTCGATGAAGGGGATGATCACCCGCAGGCCGGGATCGAGGGTCTCCTGGTACTTGCCCAGCCTCTCCTTCACGCCCCGCTGGTACGGCTGGACGATCTTGATCGCGCTGGCCGCGAATATGAAGAAGAAGAAGGCCAGGATGGCCAGGGCGACTACTAGCGCGGTCACGGGGTGTCTCCTTGTGCTGGTGGGGTGTCGAGCGGTGTGGGAGATGGATCGAGCGGGGCCACGATCACCCGGGTGCCGCGGACCTCCACCACCACCACCACGGCGTCGACGGGGATGCTCTGGCCGGTCTGGCTCTCCGCCCGCCAGTGCTCGCGGTCGAGCAGGACCGTGCCGTGGTCGTGTTCGCCACCTATGGCTTCGATCACCCGGGCTCGCTGACCGAGCTGACGGTGGGAACCGATGCCCAGGGCGGGGCCTTCGGCGTCGAGGCGCTTGGCCACCGGGCGGAGGGCCACGAAGGCGGCCACCGACACGGCCAGGAAGGCGGCCCACTCGATGCCGACCGCCACGCCGGCGAAAGCCAGCACTGCGGCGACACCCGCGCCGGCGGCGAACGGAGCCAGGAAGAACGATCCGGCAACAGCCATCTCGCCGATGCCGAAGGTGACCATGGCCACGAGCCAGATCCACCGCCAGGTCTCCGGGCTTCCTGCGTCCACGTTCTTCCTCCCTGCCGCTACCGCCGCCTCGACCCTACCGGACCGCCCACGGGCCCATGCGACGAATATCAACCGCCGCCGGCGCCGGTATCGTCAGAGACCGTGACCGAACCACTCCGGCTGCTCAGCGTGCACGCCCATCCCGACGACGAAGCCTCCAAGGGAGCGGGCACCGTCGCTCGCTACGTCGCCGAGGGGGTGGAGGCCACCCTGGTGTGCTGCACGGGTGGCGAGGCCGGCGACATCTTGAACCCGGCGCTCGACACCCCCGAGGTGCGCGCCGACATCGCCGCGGTCCGTCGTGCCGAGCTGCAGCGGTCGGTGGATATCATCGGCTACACCCGTCTGGAGATGCTCGGCTACCGGGATTCCGGCATGCCCGACAGCGAGCACAACAGCCATCCCGACTGCTTCTGGTTGGCGCCCCTCGAGGAGTCGGTCGGCAAGCTGGTGGAGCTGGTCCGCCGAGACCGTCCCCACGTTCTGCTGGCCTATGGCGAGGACCACTCCGGCTACCCGCACCCCGACCACATCAGGGCCCACGAGATCGCCCTGGCCGCGTGGCACGCCGCCGGCGACCCCGACCAGTACCCCGACGCCGGCGACCCCTGGGAACCGAAGAAGCTGTACTACACGTCGTGGGCCCGGGCCCGGTTCCTCGCCATGCACCAGTCGTTCCTCGATG
>JAAZBK010000126.1 GCA_012513855.1 Acidimicrobiales bacterium | reverse complement strand
TCGAGTCCGACGATGACGACGAGCTGCTCTTGCGATCGGAGCGGTCGGAGTCGGAGGTGGAGCCGAAGGAGCCCGCGGAGCGGCTGTCGGTCTTGTAGAAGCCCGAACCCTTGAAGGTGATGCCGACGTTCCCGAACACCTTCTTGAGCGGACCGGAGCACTCCGGGCAGACGGTGAGCGCGTCGTCGGTGAACGACTGCACCACCTCGAACTCGTGGTCGCAGGACTTGCAGCGGTACTCGTAGGTGGGCATCGGTCCTCTGGGGATCTCGGACGGCTTCGGCGCCGTGCGTTAGCAGTCGACAGGTCCGAGTGCCAGTGTAGGTGGCGGTGGCCGTCCGCCACACGTCCGGCTTGCGGCGGATCCGAAGCGTGCGAGACTGTCGCCCGTGACCTCTACCTCAGGCGTTCGCAAGGCCGTCATCACCGCAGCCGGGTTGGGAACCCGCTTCCTGCCGGCCACCAAGGCACAGCCCAAAGAGATGTTGCCGGTGGTCGACAAGCCGGCCATCCAGTACGTGGTCGAGGAGGCGGTGCGGGCGGGAATCGACGACATCCTCATCATCACCAGCCGCTCCAAGCGGTCGATCGAGGACCACTTCGACCGCCAGTTCGAACTCGAGTTCCACCTCGACAGCGCGGGCAAGCAGGCCGAGCTCACCGAGGTGGTCGACCTCGCTTCGCTGGCCGACATCCACTTCGTCCGCCAGGCGTCGCCCAAGGGCCTCGGGCACGCGGTGTCGGTGGCGCGCAAGCACGTCGGCGACAACCCGTTCGTGGTGCTCCTCGGAGACGAGTTCATGGACGCCTCGTCCACGCTCCTTCCCGACATGATGCGGATCCACGACCAGTACGGGCGGTCGGTCCTCGCCCTCCAAGAGGTTCCCAACGATGAGATCGGGCGCTACGGAAGCGTCAAGCCCGAGCGGGTCGGCGACGACCTGGTCCAGATCCTCGACCTGGTGGAGAAGCCCGAACCCGCGGCGGCTCCCTCCAACCTCGCGGTGATGGGGCGGTACATCTTCACGCCGGAGATCTTCGACAAGCTGGAGCACGTAGAGCCGGGCGTGGGCGGCGAGATCCAGCTCACCGACGCCATCGCGATGCTCATCGCCGACCAGGCCGTCTACGGCGTCACCTTCGACGGTGGGCGCTACGACACCGGCACCGTCCCGGCCTACCTCGAGACGATCGTGGAGCTGGCGCTGGACCGGGCCGACCTCGGCCCCGAGTTCGGGCGGTTCCTCGCAGACCTGTGCGCCCGCCGCGGCATCTCCTGACCCACTCGGGAGGTTCGGTGACGCCCTTGCCCGCTCACGGGGCGGCTCCCGCCGCCTTTCGGTCGAAGCGGTGATCTCCCTCGACGAGGCCCTCGGCCACGTGCTCGACGGCTGCGCGCCGTTGGCCCCGGCGTCGCTGCCGCTCGATCAGGTGGGGGGGTGCGTCCTGGCCGAGTCGGTGGTGGCCGCCGAAGCCGTCCCGCCGTTCGCCAACTCCGCCATGGACGGGTACGCGGTCCGATCCGTCGACGTGGCCGGGGCTGAGCCAGGTCGACCGGTGCGCCTCCGGGTAGTGGCAACCGTGCTGGCTGGTCAGCCGGCTGGAGTTCCGTTGTCCGAAGGTGAGGCCGTGCGATTGATGACGGGCGCGCCGGTCCCGCCGGGCGCCGACGCCGTGGTGATGGTCGAGCGCTCGACGATCGATGGCGATCACGTCCTGCTCGACGATCCGGTGGCCAGCGGTCGCAACGTGCGTCCCGCGGGCGACGACATCGCGGCGGGTCAGCAGGTGCTCGACGCCGGCACGGTGCTGACCGCGGCGCACCTCGGCGTGCTCGCGTCGGTCGGGGTCCGGGGCCCGCTGGTGGTGCCCCGCCCGTCGGTGGGGGTGCTCTCCACGGGCGACGAGCTGGTCGACGCGGAACGGGAGCTGCGGCCCGGCGAGATCCGCGAGTCGAACCGGCCCACCCTCGTGGCCGCCCTGCGCGGGTTCGGCATCGACGCCACCGACCTGGGCACCGTCCCCGACGACGCCGATCGCATCCGCGGCGCCGTGGTCGAGGCGGCCGGTCGCTTCGACGCGGTGGTCACCAGCGGCGGTGTGTCGATGGGCGACGTCGACCTGGTGAAGGTCGTGTTGGGCGAGATCGCCGACATGCGGTGGATGCAGGTGGCCATCCGTCCCGCCAAGCCCTTCGCGTTCGGCGTGCGCGACGGCACCCCCATCTTCGGCCTGCCGGGCAACCCGGTCTCGTCCCTGGTCTCGCTGTCGGTGCTCGCGCTCCCCGGTCTCAGGGCCAGGGCCGGGCGACCCGACCTCCACCTCCCGCGGGTGCCTGCCCGCCTCACCGGGCCCGTCGACGTCCATGGCGATCGCACCGCCTTCCTGCGCGTTTCGGTGCGGTGGGACGGAACCGGCTTCGAGGCCAGCCCGGTGGGCGCGCAGGGGTCGCACCAGCTGGCGGCCACCGCTGGCGCCAACGGGTTGGCGGTGATCGACGGTGGCTCCACGCTGGCGGCGGGCCACGAGGTGACGGTGGCGCTGATGCGAGATCCGTTCGGCCCCTGAGCCCTGCTGCGGGATCGGAGCGCCGCGGGCTCGATCTTCGGTGGGGTCTCAGCCGCCGATCTGCGACATCGACCGAGCCGGTCTCACGAACACGACGTCGGAGATGCCGTGGCCCGGGCCCTTGCCGGCCACGGTCTGCTCGATCGCTCGGGCGAGGTCGTGGTCGACCTCCGACGCCGAGCGACCCGGAGCTCGGATGATCGCCCGCAGATCTGTCTCGGTGGTGGCGAACAGGCAGGACCGGAGCTGTCCGTCGGCCGTGAGGCGCACCCGGTCGCAGCTGGCGCAGAAGGGTTCGGTCACGCTGCCGATCACGCCGATCTCCCCGCGGCCGTCGACGTAGCGGAAGCGCCGGGCGGGACTCGAACCGCGGTGGACCTCCTCCAGCGGGTGCATCGCCGCGATGGTGTCGACGATCTCCTGGGACGGGACCACGCTGTCCGAGCTCCACCGGTGGTCGGCGTCGAGCGGCATGAACTCGATGAAGCGGACGGTGACGCCCTCGTGGCGACCGAACTCTGCGAAGTCGACGATCTCGTCGTCGTTCAGGCCTCGGGTGACCACGACGTTGACCTTGACCGGGTCGAGGCCGGCCGCTCGGGCCGCCTGGATGCCGGCGATCACCTCGGGGAGGGCATCACGCCGGGTGGCTCGTTCGAAGCGATCGCGTCGGAGCGAATCCAACGACACGTTGATCCGATCCAGGCCGGCGTCGACCAGCGGGGCGGCCAGGCGGTCGAGGCGACTGCCGTTGGTGGTCAGCGAAAGCTCCACCGGCAGCGCGGTGAGCGAACGGACGAGGTTCGGCAGATCGGCGCGAACCGTCGGCTCTCCGCCGGTGAGCCTGATGCTCTCGAACCCGAACCGCTCCACGAAGATCGAGGCGATCCGTGCGATCTCCTCGAAGGTGAGCACGGCCTCGCGGGGCTGCCAGGCCAGACCCTCCTCGGGCATGCAGTACGTGCAGCGGAAGTTGCAGCGGTCGGTCACCGATATGCGTAGGTCGCGGTGCACCCGCTGATACCCGTCGACCAACGGCTTGGTCGGGATCGGGTCGGTGGCCATGTCCAGATCGTACGTCGGCCGCTCGGCGCCGACACCGGCCGGTGAGCGATCTCGTCGACCGCCGGCGACTGTGCGGCTCCGGTCCTGGCTCGGTCCGGGCTCGGTCCCGGCCTCGGTCCCGGCTCGAGCGGTCCCGTTAGGCTCTTGGCATGTCGGATCGCCTCACGCACCTCGATCCCCTCGGCCGTGCCCGCATGGTCGACGTGACACCGAAGGAGCCGTCGCACCGGCGGGCCATCGCCCGCGGTCGGATCCACATGCAACCCGAGACCACCGCGCTCGTCGCACGCGGCGCGGTGGGCAAGGGCGACGTCCTCAACGTGGCCCGCGTCGCGGGCATCCAGGCGGCCAAGCGAACAGCCGACCTGATCCCGTTGTGCCACCCGCTCCTGGTGGGGGCGGTGCTGGTCAACTTCCACATCGACGACACCTACATCGAGATCGAGGCGCACGTCGACACGGTGGACCGCACCGGTGTGGAGATGGAGGCCCTCACGGCTGTGAGCGTGGCGGCCCTCACCATCTACGACATGTGCAAGTCGGCCGACCGGTCCATGACCATCGGCGACATCGCCCTGTGGGAGAAGACCGGCGGCCGCTCCGGAACCTTCCGGCGAGCCTCCGCCGAACCCGAGCTCGACCTGGGGCTCTGACCCACCCGGCGAGCGTCGGCGTCTCACTCGTCGTCTCACTCGTCGTCCCCAGCGCTCGTCGCCGTCCTTCCTCCATCTCGTCGTTCGAGGACGTGCGGTCGCGCCCGGCCTCGTCGTGGTCGAGCCCAGCCTCGACGTCGGCTCACGTTCGGGGCCTCACGTTCGGGGCCTCACGTTCCGGGCTCGCCGTTGTCGTTGCCGTAGTCGTTCTGGTGGTCGGCGTCGCTGTTTTCGTGGTGGTCGGCATCGCAGCTCTCCTCGTCTTCGTCCTCCCGTTCGTCCTCCCGGCCGCCGCCGTCGCCGTGTCCGGGCTCGGCTTCGTCGCCATGACCGTGTCCGCGTTCGGCTTCGTCGCCCTTGTCATCCCGGCCCTCTTCCCCGTCCTTCTTGATCTCGTCGTTCGAGGACGTGCGGTCGCGCAAAGGCTCGCCGTTGTCGGGCTCGGCCTCGTCGCCATCGGCATCACGCTCCCGGCTCGTCGTTGCTGTTGCCTGGGTCGTCGTCGTCATGGTGGTCGGCGTCGCCGATGTCGTGGCGGTCGGCATCGCAGCCCTCCATGTCGTGGTCAGGCTCACTGTCGCCGTCTCCGCCTCCGTCTGCATCGCCGTCGTCCTGGTCTCCTTCGGGTTTCTTGCCTCGGCCGGGTCGTTGTTGGTTGTGGCAGGAGCACAGGAGCCGGCCGTTCGTGATGTGGGTCTCGCCGCCGTCGCAGTGTTCGATGATGTGGTCGACCTGGCAGCGTTCGGCATCGACGTCGCAGGTGGGGTGGGAGCAGACGCGGTCGCGTATCTGGACTGCTCGGCGGAGGAGCCCGGTGAAGAACCGGTCTTTGCTGGTCATGTTCACGGGTTGGCCGGTGGGGTCGAAGATGATGCGTTCGAAGTCGGCTTCGGTCAGCCACTCGGCCACATCGCGGCGTGAGAGCACGGT
>JAAZBK010000125.1 GCA_012513855.1 Acidimicrobiales bacterium | reverse complement strand
GCGGGGACGGCGATGGTCTTGGACTGGAGGAACTCCTCCATGCCGGCCACGCCCATCTCCCGGCCGAAGCCGGACTGCTTGTAGCCACCGAAGGGGGCGTCGGGGGCGTAGTACATGCCGCCGTCGACGCTGAGGGTTCCACTGCGGATCCGGCGGGCGACGGCGAGCGAACGCTCGCGGTCGGCGCTGTGGACGGCGCCCGACAGGCCGAACGGCGAGTCGTTGGCGATGCGGACCGCGTCGTCGTCGCCGTCGTGGGGCAGCACCACCAGCACCGGACCGAAGATCTCGTCGCGGGCGATCTCGCTGTCCTCGGATGCTCCGACGATGAGGGTGGGGGCGAAGAAGTGGCCCTTGTCGAGACCTTCCGGCGGCTTGCCGCCGGTGACGACGGTGGCTCCGGCCGCTACGGCCCGGTCGACCATGCCCTGGACCTTGGCCTGCTGCTCGGCCGTGATCAGCGGGCCCATGTAGTTGCCGGGATCGCTGGGGTCGCCGACGTTGAAGCCCTCGAAGGTGCTCTTGACGGTCTCCACCGCCTTGTCGAGGCTGGCCCGCGGCACCACGAGGCGCGAAGTGATGGCACAACCCTGACCGGAGTGGGAGCCGGCGGCGAACGAGCAGAACAGCGAGGCGAACTCGACCGACTCGTCGTCGAGCACCAGGTACGCCGACTTGCCGCCCAGCTCCAGGAAGCACTTCTTCAGGGTGTCGCTCGCCGCGGCCATGATGGCCTTGCCCACGGGCGTGGAGCCGGTGAAGGTGATCATGTCGACCTGGGGGTCGGTGGTCATCACCTTGCCGACCTCGGGTGAGCTGGAGGCGAGGATGTTGACCACGCCCGGGGGGAAGTCGGTCTCGTTGGCGATGAGGTGGCCGAGGGCGAGGGTGACGAGCGGCGTGAACGGCGAGCCCTTCAGCACCACGGTGCAACCGGCGGCCAGGGCCGGCCCGAGCTTCGCCAGGTTGAGCTGGTTCGGGTAGTTGTAGGCCGAGATGGCTGCCACCACGCCGTAGGCCTCCTTCTCCACCCAGCGGTGGGCGGGGCCGGCCTGGGTGTCGACCACGCCGAGGTCCTCGTTGCCGTCGTAGGTGCCGGCCAGGTCGGCGTAGAAGTCGAGGATCTTCACCGCCGCGTCGAGCGCCGGACCCTGGGTGAGGCTCACCGGAACGCCGACCTCGGCCACGGTGAGGGCGCGCATCTCGTCGCTGTGCTTGTTGAGCGCGGCGACGAGCTGCTTGAGGCAGCGGGCGCGCAGTTCCTTGTTGGTGGACCAGTCGGTGGTGTCGAAGGCCCGGCGCGCGGCGGCGATGGCCGTCTCCGCATCGGCCACGGTGGCGTCGGGCGACGTTCCGACCAGTTCCTCGGAGGCGGGGTTGGACGATTCGTAGGTGGCGCCGCCGTCGGCGTCGACCAGCTTGCCGTCGATCAGCAGCTTGGGCTCGAACCACAGGGTGGACTCGGTCATGATCAGTTCCCCTCCGGGGTGGGTGGTCTTGGTGCGGGCAGCGGGAGAGCGTCGGGCGCCGGGGGCAGGCCCCACGTGTCGAAGGCCATCGCCAGGGTGGCGTAGGCGCCGACCACGAAGATCAGCTCGATGGCCTGGTGCTTGCCGAGGGCCTCGAGCAGAGGCTCCCACGCTGTGGTCATGCGGTGCTCGGTGAGGAGCTCGTCGGTGGCTTGGAGCACGAGGAGGTCGGTTCCCTCGAAGGCGTCGTTGCCGAGGGCGATGGCGTCGATCTCCTCGGCGGTGATGCCGGCAGCGGTGCCGATGCGGACGTGCTCGCCCCACTCGAACGGCGACCGGCGCTGGTGGGCGGTGCGCAGGATGGCCAGCTCCCGCAGGCGGTCGGGGAGCGTGCCCCGGAACAGCTGGTAGTTGTTGAACCGCAGGAACGCCTTGGCCAGATCGGGGTGGTGGGCCAGCATGCCCATCACCGGGAAGTTGAGCGGGTCGTACTTTTCGCCAGATCCGGCGCGGGGCACCTGGTCTCCGGGCAGCCCGAGGAGGGTGCCGAAGGCGGCGTACTCGTCGTCTCCCCACTCCTCGGTGGTGATCGGATCGAAGCGCTGGGTCACGTGTTGCGTCCGCCGTTCACGCCGATGATCTGGCCGGTGATGTACGACGAGGCGTCGAGGCAGAGGAACGCGCACGCGTTGGCGATGTCTTCCGGCACGCCGACTCGCCTGACAGGGGTGCGGGAGACGGCGTCGTCGACGCCACCCGGGCCGAGCCGGCCCTTGGCTGCGTCGGCCTGGAGCATGGGCGTGTCGATGAAGCCCGGGGGAATGGTGTTCACCGTGATGCCGTCGGGTCCCAGTTCCAGGGCAAGCGACTTGGTGAGCCCGACCACCGCGCTCTTGGCCGCCACGTAGCCCGACATGTACGGCTGGCCACCGTGGGTGCTCGACGACGAGATGTTGACGATGCGCCCCCAGCCGGCCTCGGTCATGGCCGGGATGACGGCCTGGCACATGTGGAAGGTGCCGGTGAGGTTGACGTCGATCACCGACTGCCAGTCCTCGATGCCGATGTTGACGAAGCGGCGGAACAACGGCTTGCCGGCGCTGTTCACCAGGATCAGCGGGGTGCCCAGCTCCGCGGTGACCTGAGCGACGGTGGCGTCGATGGTGGGACGGTCGGTGACGTCGACCAGGTAGCCGCTGACGGCGTGACCCTCGCCGCGGAGCCGCTCCACCTGCTCGTTCAGGTTGTCGGCTTGGATGTCGAACACGGCGACCGCCGCACCACCCGAGGCGAGTGCCTCGGTGATGGCCAGCCCGATGCCCGATGCACCGCCGGTGACGATGGCGGTCCGCCCGGCGAACGCATCGGGAGCGAAGCCGGCCCCAGCTGAACCCTGGCTCACTCCTCGACCTCGATCGCACGCGAGGGGCACTCTGCCGCAGCGCGGCGAACGAGCTCCTCCAGCTCCGGCGGGACCACGTCGACCTTCACCACGGCGTAGCCCTGCTCGCCCAGCTCGAACACGTCGGGGCAGGTCTGGACGCATACCCCGAACGCCGCGCAGATGTCGTCGTCGACGGTGACCCTCATGCTGTGACCTTCATGCCGTGACCTTCATGCGGGGGTGAACTCGATGTGGAGGCGGGTGAGGCCTCGCAGGATGAACGTGGGCACGTAGCTGTACCGGCGAGCGTCGGCCGGGCCGTGCTGCTCCTCGTCGATCGAGATGTTCGAGGTGCGGTCGAGCAGGCGATTGAGGCTCACCACGGCTTCGGTCCGCGCCAGCGGGGCGCCGGGGCAGCTGTGAGCACCGCGCCCGAAGGTGACGTGGGTGCGGGCGTTGGCACGTTCGGGATCGAACGTGTCGGGGTCTTCGTACTTGGCCGGATCCCGGTTTGCGGCTGCGTTGACCAGCATGACGGTGGTGCCGGCGGGCAGATCGACGCCGCCCACGGTGACGGGGACCTTCGACAACCGGAAGTCGCCCCGGACCGGTGACTCGTAGCGGAGGCACTCCTCGACGAAGTTCGGGACGAGGTCCCGGTCGGCGCGGAGCCGGGCCTGGAGGTCGGCGTCTTCGGCGATGAGCATCACCGCGGTGCTGAGGAGGCGGACCGTGGTCTCGCCGCCGGCGGCGAAGAGGTTGGAGGCCACGCGCACGGCGTCGAT
>JAAZBK010000009.1 GCA_012513855.1 Acidimicrobiales bacterium | reverse complement strand
GGGTGCAGTGGATCTCCGACTACAAGGGCACCATCACCGCCGGGCCCAACTTCGCATGGGTCCTAGCCACCCGTGCGCTCAAGCGCCTCGACGACCTGGACCTGTCGCACCTGCGCGTGGCCCTCAACGGAGCCGAGCCGGTCGATGCCAAGGGCGTGGAGGCGCTGATCGCCGCGGGCGAGCGCCACGGGCTCCGGGCCGGTGCGGTGTTCCCCGCCTTCGGCATGGCCGAGGTGGCCATCGCCGGGACCTTCCCCGAGCTGATGAGCGGCCTGCGCACCGACGACGTCGACCAGCGCGTGCTCGAGACCGAGCGCTACGCCGCCCCGGTTGCCGCCGACGCCGACGGCGTGAAGCGCTTCGCCCGCCTCGGCAAGCCGGTAAAGGGCCTGGAGATCCGGGTGGTCGACCCGGCGTCAGGTGATCCGCTCAAGGAGAGGGAGGTCGGCGAGCTCCAGATCCGGGGAACGTCGGTCACACCCGGGTACTACAAGCGTCCCGACGCCACCGCGGCCACCTTCGACGGTGAGTGGCTCAAGACCGGTGACCTGGCCTACCTGGTCGACGGGGAACTGGTCATCTGCGGTCGCATCAAGGACGTCATCATCGTCGCCGGCCGCAACGTCTTCCCCGAAGACGTCGAGCGCAGCGTGGCCGAGATCGAGGGTGTGCGGGCCGGCAACGTCATCGCCTTCGGCGTGCAGGTCAGCAGACGAGAGGGACTCGTCGTGGTGGCCGAGACCAAGTCGACCGACTCCTCGTCGCTCCGCGAATCGGTTGCCGCCCGCATACGTGACGTGGTCGGCATGTCGGCCGACGAGGTCGTGCTGGTGTCGCCGGGAACCCTTCCGAAGACCAGCAGCGGAAAACTTCAACGTTCGCTGTGTCGTGACCGATATCTGGGGAAGGACCTCGAAGCGGTCTGAGTTCCTTGGAGACCTTCGGAGCGGTCTGATTCGTCTGCGCCGCTGATCACACGAACCGCCCCCGACAACGGCGTCGGGGGCGGTTCGTGGTTTTCGGGTGGTCAGATCTAGCGGCCGAGGTCAATGTCCGGCCGGCTGTCACCGGGGGTGCGTAGCTTGGGATCCGTGACCGTACCGGGGCCGGCCGCGCTTGGGCGTGGCGTGATCATCGAAGCTGGCGGCGCCATCCCGGCGCCCTGGATCGCCGCGCCCGTGATCACCATCGACGACGTGGTGCTGAAGGACCCGGCTGCCAGCGTCGCCCGTCTGCACGAGCACTGGAGCCGACGGGATCCGGTGGTCGTGGAGCTGGCGGTGGATCCCGGCCGGTTCCGGGCCCCGCAGACCATCGAGGTCCCCGTCTGGCAGCTGGCGCCGTCGGCCGAACCGTGGTTCGACCGCCTCCACTTCCTGGTGTGGAACAACAACTACCAGGCCCGCGGCAACGAGCTGATCTGGTGGTGGAGCCGCAAAGCTGTCCGCGTCGGGGCCGCCGAGTCCCTCGACGGGGCTGGCGACGTCACGCTGGCCGACGGATCAGCGGCGTGGATCGACGGCGGCCCCCGGCGCCCGCCGAGATGGACCCTGCATCGGACCTGGCGCCGGATCAACGGGCCGCGGTCGCGCACGTGAGCGGTCCGGCCAGGGTCATCGCCCCTGCCGGGTCCGGCAAGACCCGCGTCCTCACCGAGCGCCTGCGGCACCTCCTCGGCGACCGGGCCTGGGAGCGGGAGACCGTCCTGGCGGTGGCCTACAACAAGGAAGCCCAGCTCGAGATGGAGCGTCGGACCGCGGCGTTCAGGCCTCGGGCCCGAACCCTCAACTCGCTCGGCCTCTGGGTCCTCGGCGAGTACCACGGCCGGCCGCCGGCGCTGTTGGAGGAACGGGAGTGTCGCCGGCTGGTGGAGTCGCTGTTGCCGGGTCGCCGTCAGCACCGGGCCAACACCGATCCGATCGGGCCCTACCTGGAGGCGCTCGGCACCGTCAGACTCGGCCTGGTCGATCCGGCGGTGGTAGAGGAGATGCGAGACGACGTCGACGGTCTGGCCGACATGTTCGACCCCTACCGCGACCAACTCGCCCAGCGGGGCGCGGTCGACTTCGACGACCAGGTCTACGGCGCGGTCGAGTCCCTGCTGGCCGACGGAGACCTGCGCCGACGCCTGCAGCAGCGCTGTCGACACCTGCTGGTCGACGAGTTCCAGGATCTCACCCCCGCCCACGTCCTGCTCATCCGCCTGCTCGCCCTGCCCGGGCTCGACGTGTTCGGCGTGGGAGACGACGACCAGGTGATCTACGGCCACGTCTCGGCCGACCCCGCGTTCCTCATCGACTACGACCAGCTCTTCCCCTCGGCCGGCCACCACCCGCTCACCGTCAACTACCGGTGCCCCGTCGAGGTGGTCGACGGGGCCCGCACGCTGCTCGGCTACAACCACCGCCGCGTCGCCAAGGAGATCAACGCCGGACCGGAGGCAGATTCCACGCCCGGTGCCTTCAAGGTGGTCGATCACGGGCCCGACGACGCGGCCCAGGCCACGGTGGAGGTGGTGAAGGGCTGGCTGGCGGAGTCCGGGGTCGAACCGTCGTCGGTGGCCGTCCTCGCCCGGGTCAACTCCCTGCTGCTCGCGCCGCACGTGGCGCTGGCCGAGGCGGGCGTACGGCTGGCCAGCGTGCTCACGCCCGACGTGCTCGAGCGAACCGGCATGCGGGCCGCCCTGGCCTACCTGCGGATCGCGGCGGCCGGAGACTCCATGGACCCGCGCGACATCGTCGAGATCCTCCGCCGGCCCACCCGCGGCCTACCCCAGTGGTTCCCCGACCGGCTCGCTCGCCGCTCATCGTGGAGCGCCGATCAGATCGCCGCCATCGCAGACCAGGTGCCAGACAAGGAGTCGGCCAAGGTCCTGCGCCTCGCCGGAGACCTGCGGGCGGTGGTCCAGGCTGCTCGGCGCGGAACCACCCGCAAGGTGCTGGAGGTGGTGCGCGACGACGTCGGGCTGGGTTCGGCCATGACGCTGCTGGATCGCACCGGCGGTGGTCAGGGGTCCAGCCACCTCGACGACCTCGAGGGCCTGCTCGCGGTGGCAGACCTCCACCCCGATCCCGCCGGCTTCGAGCCCTGGCTCCGCAACGTCTTCACCCGCGAGGCCGATCCCGGCGGCGTCACCCTGTCGACCATCCACCGGGTCAAGGGCCGTGAGTGGGACCGCGTGGTGATCTACGGCGTGGTCGACGGGGTGGTGCCCCACCGACTGTCCGACGACGCCGAGGAGGAGCGCCGCGTCCTCCACGTGGGTGTCACCCGCGGGAGGCACCGGGTCACGGTGCTCACCGACCGGTCGAGGCGCTCGCCTTTCCTGGCCGAGCTGGCGGGCACCGCCCCCCGCCGGCCTCCGAGGAGCACCGGGTCGGGGTCGTCGGCCTCGAAGGCCGGACGATCGGCGGGTTCCGGCCGGGAACAGACAGCACAGGCCAAACGCTCCGGGCCGCGGGCCGGGGCGACCGGCGCCGTGGAGGGCATCGTGGCCTCGGAGGGCCACGAGGTGAAGGTGCTCGGCGGCTACGCGGGCGTCATCGCCGATGCCGACGGTCGGGGAGTGCGCCTCCGGCTCGACAACGGCGGCACCCTCAACGTGCGCTACGGAGAACGGGTCGAGCAGCGGGGACGAACCGCACCGCTGGCGCCGCCCACCGAGCTGTGGGGCGCGGCAGCATCGGCCGAAGACGTCCTGCGCCGGTGGCGCAGCGGCCGGGCCAAGGCAGACGGCGTCCCCGCCTACGTGGTCCTCTCCGACGCCCACCTGCGGGGCATCGCGTTGACCCGCCCCACCGACGCGGCCGAACTGCTGGCGTGCGACGGGATCGGCCCCACCAAGCTCGACCGCTACGGAGACGACATCCTCGCCGAACTGGACACGGTCGACTCCGAGTAGC
>JAAZBK010000124.1 GCA_012513855.1 Acidimicrobiales bacterium | reverse complement strand
GGGCGACGGGGTCCGGTCACGACCGGTCTCGTCCACCCCGAGCCAGCGCCGCCAGCCCGGGGAAGAGAGCGGAGTCGCCGAGCTGCTCCTCGATGCGCAGGAGCTGGTTGTACTTGGCCACCCGGTCGCTGCGGGCCGGGGCACCGGTCTTGATCTGGCCGCAGTTGAGGGCCACCGCCAGGTCGGCGATGGTGGAGTCCTCGGTCTCGCCCGAGCGGTGCGACATGACCGCGGTGTAGCCGCTCCGGTTGGCCAGGCTCACTGCCTCGGTGGTCTCGGTGAGCGAGCCGATCTGGTTGACCTTCACCAGGATCGAGTTGGCCACGCCGACCTCGATGCCACGGGCCAGCCGGGACGAGTTGGTCACGAACAGGTCGTCGCCCACGAGCTGCACCGACTCCCCCACCCGCTCGGTGAGCGCCTTCCAACCGGCCCAGTCCTCCTCGGCCATGCCGTCCTCGATCGACACGATGGGGAAGCGACCGCAGAGGTCGGCCCAGTAGTCGGCGAGCTCTTCGGCGGACAGGGTGCGGCCCTCGCCCTCCAGCACGTAGGCGCCGTCCTTGAACACCTCGCTGGTGGCCGGGTCGAGCGCGATGGCGATGTCGTCGCCGGGCGTGAAGCCGGCCTTCTCGATGGCCTGGATGAGCAGCTCGACCGGCTCGGTGTTGTTGGCCAGGTCGGGGGCGAACCCGCCCTCGTCTCCCACAGCCGTGGACAGGCCCTTGTCGTGGAGGATCTTCTTGAGCGTGTGGTAGGTCTCCGTACCCCAGCGGAGGGCCTCCGAGAAGCTGGCAGCGCCCACCGGCATCACCATGAACTCCTGGAAGTCGACGTTGTTGTCGGCGTGGGCACCACCGTTCAACACGTTCATCATGGGGACCGGGAGGACGTGGGCGTTGGTCCCGCCGACGTGCCGGTAGAGAGGGATCTCCAGCTCGTCGGCTGCAGCCTTGGCCACGGCCAGCGACACGCCGAGGATGGCGTTGGCGCCCAGGCGGGCCTTGTTCTCGGTGCCGTCGAGGTCTCGCAGCACCTGGTCGACGCCACGCTGGTCGAGGGCATCGAGGCCCACCAGCTCCTCGGCGATCTCGCCGTTGACGTTGCTGACGGCGATGGTGACGCCCTTGCCGACGAAGCGGTCGCCGCCGTCCCTCAGCTCGACGGCCTCGAACTGGCCGGTCGATGCACCGGAGGGAACCGCGGCCCGGCCCCGCGCACCGGAGTCGAGCACCACGTCGACCTCGACGGTGGGGTTCCCGCGCGAGTCCAGGATCTCGCGGCCGACGACGTGTTCGATGGTGCTCATGACGGTTCTGGTCACTCCTGTTCGGATTCGTTGGAAACGCTAGTTGTCCCGGCTTCGGTGGCTCGGCCACGGTCGCGGAGGCGAGCAGCCGCCACGCGCAGCGACGTCTCGGGGTCGACACCGGCGGTGCGCGCGAGGTTGACCGCCGCCAGCAGCAGTCCGCCGATGCTCGACTCGTCGGGCGAGGCCTCGGCGTCGAACGCGGCGGCGCTCAGGTCCATGCCGGCACGGTGCACGTCGCCGGTGAGCTCGACCCCGACCGCCACCGCCTTCTTCTGGACCTTCAACGCGTAGAGGAGGGCAGGCAGGTTCGACGGGATGCCGTCGAACACCGAGTCGCGGCCCTTCTCGGCCTTCTTGATCTGCTCCCAGTTGGCTGCCACGTCGCCCGCACCCGACACCTCGACGTCGCCGAACACGTGGGGGTGGCGGTGGACCAGCTTGTCGTGGATGCCCCGGGCGACGTCGGCCAGGCCGAACGCGCCGGCTTCGGTGGCCAGCGTGGTGTGGAAGACGATCTGGAAGAGGAGGTCGCCCAGCTCCTCCTCGAGGTGCGAGTAGGCATCGGGATCCGCGTCGGGACCCCCGTCACCCACCACTTCCAGGGCCTCCAGCACCTCGTAGGTCTCCTCCACCAGGTGGCGGGTGAGGGTGCGATGGGTCTGTTCGGAGTCCCACGGGCACTGGGCTCGCAGGGTGGCCACCAGCTCGACGAGCCCCGCGACGTCACCAGCCACCGGCTCGCTCAGCTCGGGGACGTAGATCGACGTGAGGTGGTCGGGCTCGAAGCTCCGGTCGAGGTCGGCCCACTCGACGGTCGAGACCGATTCGTCGGGCAGGCCCAGGCGCTGGAGGACCACCACCGGACGGCTGGGGGCCACGTCGACGGCGAGCTTCACGTCGGACAGCACCCGCTTGTTGTGGCAGTGGGCCACCAGCAGCGGGCCTCGCTCCCCGGCGGCCGCCGTCGGGAACCGGTGGGCGTCGACCAGGCGCACGCCCTCCTCGTAGGGATCCACGCCGAGGCGCACCCACGCCAGGTCGACGAAGGACATGGCCGGCACCACCTCGAGGTCGATTCGCCCCGCCTCCGCCTCTGCGTCGAGCAGGTCGACGGTTCGCTCCAGCACGCGGGGCGAGCCCGGCACCGCGTAGAGGACCGACCCGTGTTGGGTAGCCGCGGCCACCAGATCGGACACCACCAGCCGATAGACCTCGTCGAAGGTGTCGGCTGATTCGTAGTGGTGGTCGAAGGTGGCCGCGCCGGCGACGAGCGACGCCGACGGGTGACGTTCGGTTCGCAGGTACCTGATGGTGCTCGCGGCGATGGCATCGAGGGTGGCCGCGGTGACCAGGCCCGGATCACCAGGGCCCAGGCCCACCACCACCACCCGCGGCGCGCTCATGGATCGGGTGGTTCAGGCCGCGGGGGCCGAGAGCATGCCGGTGGAGGGGTCCCAGGTCCCGAAGCGGGGATCGACCTGCACGTCGGCGTTCATGCGCAGCTCGTTGCGGTACTCCATCCCACGGTTGCCGTCGTCGGCGGCCAGCTGCTGCTCCAGCTCCACCTGGAGCTGTTCG
>JAAZBK010000123.1 GCA_012513855.1 Acidimicrobiales bacterium | reverse complement strand
GGCCCCGCGGATCGTGTGGGCACGCGACCGTCCTGTCGCCCGTGGTTTGCCCACGCGATGGTGGTGGGCTGGCGCCGCGCTCGACGTGTGGGCACATCTGGGGCCAGTAGCCCGTCGTTTGCCCACGCGACGGTGCGGGGCGGTCGGGACAGTGGCGGTCAGGGGGTGTGGGCGGCTCGTAGGGCCCGCTTGTCGAGCTTGCCGAGGGCGTTGCGGTTCAGCGATTCCACGATGCGGACCTGGCGAGGGACCTTGTAGCGGGAGATCCGCTCCTCGCACCAGGCCAGCAGCTCGACGGGCTCCGGGGGTGAAGCCGGATCGGCGGGTACCACCAGCGCCACCAGCTGCTCGCCCAGGTCGGGGTGCGGCGCGCCGATGCCGGCCACGTCGGCCACCCCGGGATGGGTCACCAACACCTGCTCCACCTCGGCGGGGTAGACGTTCACGCCCCCGGTGACCACCATGTCGGCGAAGCGGTCGGTGACGTAGACCCAGCCGTCGGCGTCGACCCGGCCGATCTCGCCCAGGGTGAACACCCCGGGCTCGATGTGGGCGGCGGCGGACCGTTCTGGGTCGCCGTGGTAGACGATCCCTCGACCCGTCGAGTCGCGGAAGTAGAGCCGTCCCTCCTCGCCCGGGGGCAGCTCGTTGCCCTGATCGTCGATCACCACCGCCTCGTGGGGAGCGACCGAGCGACCCACCGAACCGGGGTGCTCCAGCCAGTCCTCGCTCGTGATCGAGGCGGTGACGCCCACCTCGGTGGCGCCGTAGGCCTCCAGGAACACGGGACCCCACCAGTCGATCATCGCCCGCTTCACGTCGACCGGGCAGGCCGAGCCGGTCTGGAAGACGAGGCGCAGGGACGAGACGTCGGCGCGGGACCGAACGTCTTCGGGCAGGGCCAGCAACCGTGCCATGTGGGTGGGGACCAGGGTGCTGGAGGCGATCTGCCAGCGCTCGATCGCGTCGAGGGTGGCCGCGGGGTCGAAGCGGTCGAGGATCCCGATCGGGGTGCCCGCGGCCAGGGCGCGCACCGCGTTCAGGGGGCCGGTGTGGTGGAGCGGCGCGACCACGAGGTGCCGGCCGAGGCCGACGAAGCGGTTGGCCCGGGTGGCCTCCACGAAGTCGGCCCACGACGGACGGCGGGGGAACACGTTGGGAGGCAGTTCGGTGGCCTTGGGTCGGCCGGTGGTGCCGGACGTGAAGAGGAGGTTGGGCACGATCTCGCGATCGTCGGGCGGTGCTCCTTCTGGTGCGGTGGCCAGCCACTCGTCCCACTCGGGGGTGTCCCAGACGAGCACCCGACACGACCGTCGGGTGGCATCGGCGGCCAGGGCGGCGGCGTTGCGGGCCGCGTCGGCGGTCCGGGGACCGGCGACCACGAGGGCGACGTCGCCGGTGTCGAGCATGTAGGCGGCATCGGCCGCGTTGAGGTGGGCGCTCATGGCCACCACCGAGGCGCCGGCCCGCATCCCTCCGACGTGGGCGATGACGGCTTCGCCGGCGTTCTCGGCGAACACCGCGAATCGGCGGGGTGACGGGGAGGCGGGATGCAGGCACTCGGCCCGGACCTGGTGGGCGATGCGGTCGGCGGTGGTCCAGACCTCCTGCTCGGTCCACGATCGGCGGGAGTCGATCAGCAGGTGGTGGGCGGGGTCGGCGCTGGTCACGGGTCGACGGTAGTCACGATCCGGGGGTGGCCGGTTCGGCCGGGGCGGGCAGCGCTCCGCTCCGTCGGGGGCGGGCCGAGGGGCGGCGGGGTCTCCTAGCGCTCAGGAAACGCTTGCCGCGGGCCGATGACGAACAGGAACTAGCTTCACGACGCACCCCGCGTCGCCCGTCCTCCGTCTTGGAACCGCGCCCCGTCTCATGCTCCGACACCGCCCCTCCGTGGCCCCGACCCGACTGCGTGCCGCTCTCGCCGTGTTGATGACGGCCACGTTGCTGACGGTGGTCGAAGCTCCCGGCGATGCCGCGCCGTCGCCGGTTGCCCGCACCTTCCGTCCGTCGCGTGCGTTGGTGCCGGTCCAGCACGAGGATCGGGGCCTCAAGCAGCAGTACGACGCCGCGCTCGCCGAGGAGCAGGCGCTGGTGGCCCGGGTCCAGCGGGCCCAGGCCGAGCGGTCCCGGCTCGAGGGCGAGCTGCGCCAGCTGGAGACCGATCTCCAGAACACCAACGTCGACCTCCTCTTCGCCCAGGCTGCCTACGACGAGACCCAGTTCCTGGCTGAGATCTACGCCCAGGCTGTGCTCGACGCCAAGGAGAAGGTCGAGATCGCCCAGGACCGCCTGCGGCGCCAGATCGTGTCCACCTACGTCAAGGGCGGTGCCGACGCCTCGGTGATCGAGGCCCTGCTCAAGGCCACCAGCGGCGAAGAGGTCGGCCAGGCGCTCACCTACTCGAAGGCGGTGGTGGGAGACACCCGTGTCCTGCTCGACGAGCTGGAGGATGCCCGGGAGCAGGTGCGCCAGGCCGACAAGTTGGCCCGCGACAACCGCGACGCCGCCCAGGAGCAGCGCGACGAGATCGAGGCGGCCCGCAACTTCATCGCGGCGGCCACGGAGAACCAGAAGCGCCTGGTGACGGAGATCAACTTCCAGGTGCTGGCCGAGTCCGAGGCGCTGTTCGAGGTCCAGGGTCGCAAGGCGATCATCGAGGGCCGCATCAACGCCATGAACCAGTCGTCCGACGGCGTGGCGATGCTGCTGGCCAGCATCCAGCGCGGTCAGCCCGACTGGAACCCGGGCGTGATGGAGATCACCACCCCGATCCCGGGATACCGGATCGGGTCGGCGTTCGGGATGCGCCACCACCCGATCCTCCAGATCGATCGCCTCCACGCGGGCGGCGACATCGGTGCGCCGAGCGGCACGCCCATCCACGCGGTGGCCGACGGCACCGTGGTGGTGGCGGGGGAGCGGGGCGGATACGGGCTCGCGGTGGTGATCGACCACGGCCACTCGCTGGGCACCCTCTACGGGCACCAGAGCTCGATCGCGGTCCGCGTCGGCCAGGAGGTGGAGCGGGGTGACGTCATCGGCTACGTCGGTTCCACCGGGCTCTCCACCGGTCCGCACCTGCACATCGAGACCCGGCTCAGGGGGATGCCCATCAACCCCGAGGGAGTGATCGACTTCGAGGCCGAGGTCGACTACGGCCGCTGACCTGCTGGCTGCAGGGTCCGATCAGGCCTGTTGGCCGTGTCCTTCGAGTGACAGCGCTCGGAGGGCGTGCTCGTAGACGTCGACCACCGCCTCGGTGGGTGGGCCGGGTCGGGCCTCGATCGACTCGGCGGAGCAGAAGGCGTCGGTGCCGTCGGCGCGGCCCTGCGTGGTCACCAGGAGCGAGGTGGCCGGCTCGTCGACGAATCGGCACAGGACCTCCATGATCGGTCCGCTCCGGTCCAGGTAGGTGATCTCGCCGATCTCGTTGGCAGCCTCTAGCAGCCACCGGAAGGTCTCGTCGGCGGGAGCGTCGAAGTGGAGGGTGTCGTCGGCCACCCTGGCGAAGGCGGGTGGTCCGCTGGCCGACAACGGGATGTTCCACGGCGACGGCGGTGCCTCGGCCGGTCCGGGCGTGGTGAACCCGTGGTCGGAGCGCTCGGAGCCGGCCGGGGGAGCGGTGGTGCCACGCGCGTAGGAGGTGCGGAAGGTGCTCCGGGGCCGGGCCCGGGGTGGAGGCATGGGCGGCTCGGGCTCGTGGCGGGTGCTCTCCAGCACCCGGTAGGCCTCGATGATGCGGACCGCCCCGGCCACCCCGGCCTCGCCGGTGCGGTCGGGGTGGTGGTGACGGATCTGCTCGCGGTAGGCCCGCCGGACGTCGTCCCAGGGTGTGTCGGGGCCGACTCCCAGCACCCGCCGGGCTTCGTGGCGGTCCACGGCTTCGTCAGCCCCGGAGGAACTCGGTGAGCGACGCGGTCAGGTGCAGTGGATCCTCGGCGCCGCAGAGCTCGCGGGCAGAGTGCATCGAGAGCTGCGCCACCCCGACGTCGACAGTGGGGATCCCGAGCCGAGCCGCGGTGACCGGTCCGATGGTGGAGCCGCAGGGTTGGTCGTTGCGGCTGACGAACACCTGGACGGGAACCTCAGCCCGACGGCAGGCCTCCACCAGGACGGCGTGGGTCGACGCCTCGGTGGCGTAGCGCTGGTTGGCGTTGAGCTTGACCACCGGTCCGGCACCGATGGTGACGAAGTGGTTCGGGTCGTGTCGTTCGGGGTGGTTCGGGTGGGTGGCGTGGGCCATGTCGACCGAGGCGCACACGGAGTCGGGACAGGCGCGGAGGAAGTGGTCTCGCGAGCCGTCGCGGGCGGCCACCGATCGTTCGAGGATCTGGGAGAGGAGCGCGCCGTCGGCTCCGGTGGCCGAGGTCGACCCGACCTCCTCGTGGTCGAACAGGCAGAGCACCGGAACCGCGCCGCCACCCGGGTTGGTCCGGTCGGTCCCGGCCGCGGCGGTGATCGCCTCGGTGCCGGCCCAACACGACAGCAGGTTGTCGAGCCGGGCCGATGCGATGAGCTCCCGGTCGCGGCCGAGGAGGGTGGGCGGCGTGAGGTCGTGGAACATGAGGTCCCAACCCCGGATGGCGTCGGGATCGGCGTCGAGCTCGGTGGCCACGAAGCGGGCGAAGTCTCCCGGGGACACGGCGCCGGTGCCCCAGACGGGGGTGAGGTGGTTCTGGGCGTTGAGCTTCAAGCCCTGGCCGTTGACGTCGCGATCCAGGTGGATGGCGAGCTGCGGCACCCGGGCCAGTGGACGGTCGACCAGGAGCAGCCGCTCGACGAGACCGTCGCCGTCGGACATCACCACCCGACCGGAGAGTCCCAGATCGCGGTCGAGCCAGGAGTTCCAGAGCGCGCCGCCGTAGACCTCCACGCCGACCTGGCGCCAGCCGAGCACCCCGAGGTCGGGCTCGGGCTTCACCCGCAGGTTCGGCGAGTCGGTGTGGGCGCCCACGATGCGGAACGGCGTCTCGGGCGCCATGTCGCGGTCGGCCCAGGCCACGATCGCCCCGCCCCGCCGGACGAAGCTTCGGCCGCCCCCGACCCAGGAGTCGCCGAGGTCCACCTCGACGAAGCCGGCCCGCTCGAGGCGGTCGGCCACCGACTCCACTGCGTGGTAGGGCGAGGGGCTGGCCCCCAGGAAGGAGAGGAGGTCTTCGACGGCGGTCACGGCGGTCAGGTTAGGACTCCAGCCGCCGGCGCCGGCCCGGCTCGGGGGCGGGACCGGCCGGGCCGGGGACGGGGTGGCAGCGGGCCGGCGGAGCTACCGGTGGAGCTATTGGCTTGGGAGCGGATCGACTCGCGAGTACCATGGGGGTCCTGCGATTCGGGCCAACGGCGTCCCGGGCGAGCAGCGCCCAGTTGGAACACCGTTAGGCAAGCCGCCAGGCGAGCCGACCAGACGACCGAGGTGGACAGGCCGAGGCACCTGCCGAGGTCGGGCCACCTCGATGTGACGACGGGCGATCCATCCGCTCACATCCTCAGAGGGAAGCCCGACGCCGATGAGTACCTCATTGCCGCCTGCCCAGGGTCTCTACGACCCCTCGTTCGAGCACGACGCGTGCGGAGTGGCCTTCGTGGTCGACCAGCACGGTCGCAAGAGCCACGAGCTCGTGCAGCAGGGGATCACCGCCCTGGTGAACCTCGACCACCGGGGTGCCTCCGGCGCCGAGACCAACACCGGCGACGGGGCCGGCATCTTGATCCAGGTCCCCGACCGCTTCTACCGCGAGGAGGTCGACTTCGACCTTCCCGAGGCCGGCCGCTACGCCACCGGCATCGCCTTCATCCCCGCTTCGGTCGACGACGTCGACGACGCGGTCGACGCCGTCGACAAGGTGATCATCTCAGAGGGGCTCGAGGTCTTGGGCTGGCGCGACGTCCCCGTGGTGCCCGACCAGCTCGGATCCGGTGCGCTGGGCGCTCTGCCCACGTTCCGCCAGGTGTTCATCGCCGGCCCCGGTGCCGCCTACGAGGGCCTCGACCTCGAGCGCAGGGTCTACGTGGCCCGCAAGCGGATCGAGCACGAGGTCGTGGTGGAGGGTCCCGACGGCTCCGACGGCGAACGGGTCTACTTCCCGAGCCTTTCGTGTCGGACCGTGGTCTACAAGGGGATGCTCACCACCCCCCAGCTCCGCGACTTCTACCCCGACCTGAGCGATCCGCGGATCGAGAGCGCCATCGCGCTGGTCCACTCCCGGTTCTCCACAAACACCTTCCCGTCGTGGCCCCTGGCCCACCCCTACCGCTACCTGGCCCACAACGGCGAGATCAACACCGTCCAGGGGAACCGCAACTGGATGCGCGCCCGCGAGGCGCTGCTCGAGAGCGACCTCTTCCCCGGGTCGATGGACCGCCTGTACCCGATCTGCACCCCCGGGGGCAGCGACACGGCCAGCTTCGACGAGGTTCTGGAGCTGCTCCACCTGGGCGGCCGGCCCATCCAGCACGCGGTGCTGATGATGATCCCCGAGGCGTGGGAGAACCACGAGCTCATGGACCCCGCCAAGAAGGCCTTCTACCGCTTCCACGCCTCGCTCATGGAGCCGTGGGACGGTCCGGCCAACGTCTGCTTCACCGACGGCACGGTCATCGGTGCGGTCCTCGACCGCAACGGCCTGCGCCCCGGTCGCTTCTGGGTGACCTCCGACGGTCTCGTCGTGTTGGGCTCCGAAGCCGGCGTCCTCGACATCCCGGCCGACAAGATCGTCCGCAAGGGCCGGCTCCAGCCCGGCCGCATGTTCCTGGTCGACACCGACGCCGGCCGCATCATCGAGGACGACGAGGTCAAGTCGGCCCTGGCGGCCGAGCACCCCTACGAGGAGTGGCTCGACCAGGGCATCACCTGCCTCGACGACCTGCCCGACCGGCCCCACGTCCGCTACCCCCACGGCGACGTCGTGCGCCGCCAGCTGGTGTTCGGCTACACCACCGAGGACCAGAGGATCCTCATGGCTCCCATGGCCAAGACCGGGGGAGAGGCCCTGGGATCGATGGGCACCGACACCCCGATCGCCGTGCTGTCGGACCGGCCGCGCCTGCTGTTCGACTACTTCGCCCAGCTGTTCGCCCAGGTCACCAACCCGCCGCTCGACGCCATCCGTGAGGAGCTGGTCACCAGCCTGGGCAGCACCATCGGCCCCGAGCGCAACCTGCTGGCCCCCGGCCCCGAGTCGTGCCGTCAGATCCAGGTCCCGTTCCCGATCCTGCACAACGACCAGCTGGCCAAGCTGGTCCACGTGGCGGACGGCCTCGACGACTTCGAGGCCGTTGTGATCAGGGGGCTCTACCCGGTGGCCGAAGGCGGAGCCGGCCTCCGCGCCGCCCTGGACGACGTCCGCCGCCAGGCCAGCGAGGCCGTGGCCAACGGGGCGAACGTGGTGATCCTGTCGGACCGCAAGTCCACCCGGGAGCTGGCGCCGATCCCGTCGCTGCTCCTCACCGCAGCCGTGCACCACCACCTGGTCCGGGAGAAGACCCGCACCTCGGTCGGCCTCGTGATCGAGGCCGGCGACGCACGCGAGGTCCACCACATGGCGCTCCTGCTGGGGTACGGCGCAGCGGCCATCAACCCGTACCTGGCCTTCGAGACCGTCGAGGACATGATCGCCCGCGGCGCGCTCGCCGACGTGGCGCTCGACAAGGCGGTGGCCAACTACATCAAGGCTGCCGGCAAGGGCGTCCTCAAGGTCATGTCGAAGATGGGCATCTCCACGGTGGCGTCCTACACCGGCGCCCAGGTGTTCGAGGCCGTCGGCCTCGGCCAGGAGCTGATCGACGAGTACTTCACCGGCACCGCGTCGAAGCTGGGCGGCATCGGGCTCGACGAGATCGCCGCCGAGGTGGCCGAGCGCCACGGCCGGGCCTACCCCGCTCGTCCCACGGCCCGGGCCCACCGCGAGCTGGAGGTCGGCGGCGAGTACCAGTGGCGCCGGGAGGGCGAGTACCACCTCTTCAACCCCGAGACGGTCTACAAGCTCCAGCACTCCACCCGCACCGGTCGCTACGACGTGTTCAAGGAGTACACGAGCATGGTCGACGACCAGTCGACCCGACTCGCCACCCTCCGGGGCCTGTTCACGCTCGACGCGGGAGACCGCCAGCCGGTGCCGATCGACGAGGTGGAACCGGTCTCGGAGATCGTCAAGCGGTTCTCCACCGGCGCCATGAGCTACGGCTCGATCTCGGCCGAGGCCCACCAGACCCTCGCCATCGCCATGAACCGGCTCGGCGCCAAGTCGAACACCGGCGAGGGCGGCGAGGACCCCGAGCGCCTCTACGACCCCGAGCGCCGCAGCTCGATCAAGCAGGTTGCGTCGGGTCGCTTCGGCGTCACCAGCGAGTACCTCACCAACGCCGACGACATCCAGATCAAGATGGCCCAGGGCGCCAAGCCCGGCGAGGGCGGTCAGCTCCCGGGCCACAAGGTGTACCCGTGGGTGGCCAAGACCCGTCACTCGACCCCGGGCGTGGGCCTCATCAGCCCGCCGCCCCACCACGACATCTACTCGATCGAGGATCTGGCCCAGCTGATCCACGACCTCAAGAACGCCAACCCCCAGGCGCGCGTCCACGTGAAGCTGGTGGCCGAGGTCGGGGTGGGAACCGTGGCCGCGGGCGTGTCCAAGGCCCACGCCGACGTGGTGCTCATCTCCGGCCACGACGGTGGCACGGGCGCCAGCCCGCTCACCTCGCTCAAGCACGCCGGCGGCCCGTGGGAGCTCGGCCTGGCCGAGACCCAGCAGACGCTGCTGCTCAACGGCCTTCGCGACCGCATCGTGGTCCAGGCCGACGGGCAGCTCAAGACGGGCCGAGACGTGGTCATCGCCGCCCTGCTCGGCGCCGAGGAGTTCGGCTTCGCCACCGCCCCGCTGGTGGTGTCGGGCTGCATCATGATGCGGGTCTGCCACCTCGACACCTGCCCGGTTGGCGTGGCCACCCAGAACCCCGAGCTGCGAGCCCGATTCACCGGCCAGCCCGAGTTCGTCGAGCACTTCTTCGAGTTCATCGCCGAGGAGGTCCGCGAGCACCTGGCCGCCCTCGGGTTCCGCTCCATCGAGGAGGCCGTCGGCCACGCCGAGGTCATCGACACCAGCGGCGCCATCGACCACTGGAAGGCCGCGGGCCTCGACCTCACGCCGATCCTGCACGTGCCCGAGCGGCCCTTCGGCGATGCGCTCCACAACACCAGGGGCCAGGATCACGGCCTCGACCGGGCGCTCGACGTCCAGCTCATCTCGGCCGCCCGCGCCGCCATCGACACCGGCAACCCGGTGAAGCTCGAGTTCCCGATCCGCAACGTCAACCGCACGGTGGGCACCATGCTCGGCCACGAGGTCACCAAGCGCCACGCGGGTCTCGGGCTGCCCGACGACACCATCGACATCACCTTCACCGGCTCGGCCGGCCAGAGCTTCGGTGCGTTCCTGCCCAAGGGCGTCACGCTCCGCATCAACGGCGACGTCAACGACTACGCCGGCAAGGGGCTCTCGGGCGGGCGCCTGGTGATCAGGCCCTCGCTCGCCGCATCGTCGGACTTCGTGGCCGAGGAGAACATCATCGCCGGCAACGTGCTCCTCTACGGGGCCACCGGGGGCGAAGCGTTCTTCCGGGGTCGGGTGGGGGAGCGCTTCTGCGTGCGCAACTCCGGTGCCACCGCGGTGGTCGAGGGCGTGGGCGACCACGCCTGTGAGTACATGACCGGTGGCCGGGCCGTGATCCTCGGCCCCACCGGCCGCAACTTCGGGGCCGGCATGTCGGGCGGCATCGCCTACGTCTGGGACCCCGAGGGTGCCTTCCCCGGCCTGGTCAACCGGGAGATGGTCGACCTCGATCCGCTCGACGACCTCGACACGTCCTGGCTGGTCACAGCGGTGTTCCGGCACCAGCGCGAGACCGGGTCGGAGGTGGCGGGGCGCATCCTGGAGGACTGGCAGTACACCGCCCGCCAGTTCGTGAAGGTCATGCCACGCGACTACAAGCGGGTCCTCGGTGCCATCGCAGCCGCCGAAGAGGCCGGAACCGACATCGACGAGGCCATCATGGCCGCCGCCAAGGGCTGAGGGACAGACATGGGTGATCACCAAGGATTCATGAAGCACGGGCGCGAACTGCCCGTCCGCCGGCCCGTGCCGGTCCGCCTCAAGGACTGGAAGGAGGTCTACGAGGAGTTCCCCGATGAGCGCCTCCAGACCCAGGCCAGCCGGTGCATGGACTGCGGCATCCCGTTCTGCAACCAGGGCTGTCCACTGGGCAACCTGATCCCGGACTGGAACGATCTCGTGTACCGAGACCGCTGGCACGAGGCCATCGAGCGGCTGCACGCCACCAACAACTTCCCCGAGTTCACCGGCCGGCTGTGCCCGGCTCCGTGCGAGGCCGCCTGCGTCCTGGGCATCAACCAGGACCCCGTCACCATCAAGCAGGTCGAGGTGTCGATCATCGAGCACGCCTTCGAGGAGGGATGGGTCGCTCCGATCAAACCCGAGGTGCTCACCGGCAAGAAGGTGGCGGTGGTCGGCTCCGGACCTGCGGGTCTGGCGGCCGCCCAGCAGCTGACGAGGGCGGGTCACTCGGTGGTGGTGTTCGAGCGGGCCGACCGCATCGGCGGCCTGCTTCGCTACGGCATCCCCGAGTTCAAGATGGAGAAGCGGATCGTCGACCGCCGGCTCGAGCAGATGCGGGCCGAGGGCACCGAGTTCCGCACCGGGGTCGACGTCGGCGTCGACGTCACCGCCGACGACCTCCGCGCCGAGTTCGACGCCGTGGTCCTGTGCGGTGGCTCGACCACCGCCCGTGGCCTGCCGATCCCCGGCCACGAACTGGGCGGGATCCACCAGGCCATGGAGTACCTCCCGCTGGCCAACCGGGTTCAGCTCGGCGACCTCATGGAGTCGCCCATCGACGTCAAGGGCAAGAAGGTGGTGATCATCGGCGGTGGCGACACCGGCGCCGACTGCCTCGGAACCGCCCACCGCCAGGGCGCCGAGGTGATCCACCAGTTCGAGATCATGCCCCGGCCCCCCGACGGACGGGCCGAGTCGACGCCGTGGCCCACCTGGCCGCTCATGTTCCGCACCTCCTCGGCTCACGAGGAGGGCGGGGAGCGGGTGTTCTCGGTGAACACAGAGTGCTTCCTCGACGACGGCGACGGCCGGGTTCGGGCGTTGAAGGCCCACGAGGTCGAGATGGTCGAGGGCCGCTTCGAGAAGGTCGAGGGCACCGACTTCGAGCTGGAGGTCGACTTCGTCTTCCTGGCCATGGGCTTCACCGGTCCGGAGACGGGCTGGATCACCGAGCAGTTCGGCGTCGAGCTCGACGGCCGTTCCAACGTCGCCCGCGACGAGGACTACGCCACCAACGTCGAGGGGGTGTTCGTGGCCGGCGACATGGGTCGGGGCCAGAGCCTCATCGTGTGGGCCATCGCCGAGGGGCGGGCCGCGGCGGCCTCCGTCGACGAGTTCCTGATGGGCTCGACCCGGCTTCCCGATCCGATCGAACCCACCGCGGTCGGCATGCGCTGACCCGCGCCGGCGGTGCGCAGCACCCCGGGCAATCGCAGGGGAACCGAAGATGGCCCCGGGCACGTGCCCGGGGCCATCTCAATTCACGGTTCGCTGTTCACGGTGCGCGCTCGATGGTCTCGAGCGCGGTCCGGGTCACTCGGCCTTGAAGATCTCCGGCCCGAAGGGCTTCTTCTCGGCGCCGGTGATCACCACGGTGCCCATGACCTTGTCGGCCAGGGTCTGCTTCTTGGCGTCGACGAGCGGCAGGAAGTACCCGAGGAAGCAGATGAAGCTGTCGATGAAGTGGGCCAGCTGCCGGATGACCCCGGGGCCCCCGCCGATGACCTGGCCGGTGTTGTCGCTGACCACCTTGAGCCCGGTGAGGGCCTTGCCGGGGCTCTGGCCGGTGGCGCCGTTGAGGTAGCCGAAGTAGAGCGCGGCCGCGGTGACCACCAGGTTCACCAGCAGGCCCAGGGCGGTGGAGATCTGCGAGAAGATCACCTGGATGATGACCAGGGGCAGCAGGCACACGATATCGAGCAGGAACGCGACCACGCGCTGAGGCCACTCGGCCAGCTGACCCTGGGCCGAGCCGGTGCCCACGATGGCACCGGGGCCCCCCACCGGTGCGCCGTAGCCGGCTCCCGGGGCCGCGGGCGGTGGCGTTCCGGGTGACTGCTCCGGCGGATACCACTTTCCGTCAGATGCCTGCCACCATCCGGGGCCTTGGGACATGTCGCTCATGGGTTCTCCAGCTCTTACGCTCGGGGTCCAGGTAGGTTGCGCGGAGCGTAGTTGGCCGTGCGGTAGGCCGTACGGCTCAAACTGCACGTGAGCGCGTCGCGGATGCTCAAGAAGGGCCAACTGTGACCGATCTGTAGTTTCGGTACCGCACGTGTGCCACCCCCAGACCTCACCCCACGTGCGAGGTAGACCGTGTTCGACGATCTGAAGATCCGAAACAAGCTCGTCCTCCTGGTCGCCGGGCCGCTGGTGATCATCGTGCTGCTCGCCGGCCTGGGCGCCCAGTCCCGGCGCGACACCGCGTCGGCGAGCCGCAACGTGGAGGAACTGGCCGCACTGGCCAAGTCGAACTCCGACGTCGTCGACTCGCTGCAGCGGGAATCGATCTACAGCACCAGCCACGTCGCATCCGACCGGAGCAGCTGGGCCGACGAGATGAACGCGGCCCGCACCCGCACCGACGAGGTCGTGGCCGACTCGTTGCGCCGGCAGGAGGCGCTGTCTGGCACCTCGGCGGCCTTCCGGTCGGCGTCGACGCTCGCAACCGACGCCGTCGACAAGCTCGAGTACATCCGCAGCGCCGTCGACCAGGGCTACCGCTGGGATCAGGTCACGGTGACCTACGAGGCCGTGCAGGACACGTTCCTCGAGGTCAACGACGCCATCGCCGCCAACCTCACCGACCCCCAGGTGGCCAACGACCTCCGCACCGCCGCCGCCCTGGCTTCGTTCAAGGCCACGATCTCCCAGCAGGGAGCGGTGATGGTCGGCGCCTCCCAGGTGGGCATCGACGGACGGGCCCGGGAAGACATCCCCGACGATCCCGATGTCACCGCCATCGGCATCGACGACTTCGGCGACATGCTGGTGGTCCATCTGGCCGAGGAGGAGACCAGCCGCAAGCTCCTCGACTCCATCGCCGACACCCAGCGCAAGGGCCAGATCCGCAACGCGCTCACCAGCGATTCCCGCAACACCTTCGAGACCGCCCGCGAGGCGGTGTTCGAAGCCACCCGCGATGGGGCCGCCACGGTTCCGCAGCTGGATCCGGCCGCCCTCGCAGAGGCCACCGTCACCCAGCTGGAAGACCTCCACAAGGTCGAGCTCGACCTGTACGACGTGGTCATCAGCCGGGCCAAGAGCACCCGCTCCGATGCCGAGAGCGCAGCCACCCGCTTCCTGATCGGTGGGATCCTCGCCCTGCTGGCTGCCGTGGTGGCCGCGGTCCTCCTGGCCCGCCGCATCACCCGGCCCCTCGACCACCTCACCGAGGCCGCCGACCGGCTCTCCAACGAGCAGATGCCTCGCCTGGTGGAGTGGCTGCGCAACCCCTCCGACGACGAGGTGGCGTTCGAGGTCGGCGCCCTGGCGCCCATCGAGATCGAGTCGAACGACGAGATCGGCAAGCTCGCCAACTCCTTCAACGACGTCCAGCGGGTGGCCGGCGAGGTCGCCAACGAGCAGGCGGCCCTGCTGCGCAAGGGCATCGGCGAGATGTTCGTCAACCTCGCTCGCCGCAACCAGGCCCTGCTCGACCGCCAGATCGACTTCATCGACGAGCTGGAGCGGGGCGAAGAGGATCCCGATCAGCTCGAGAACCTCTACCGCCTTGACCACCTCGCCACCCGCATGCGCCGCAACGCCGAGTCGCTGCTCGTGCTGGCCGGCGCCGAGCCGCCCCGCCGGCGTGGTCGGCCGGCCCCGCTGGCCAACGTGGTCCGGGCCGCTCTGGCCGAGGTCGAGGACTTCGGTCGCATCGACCTCCTGAGCTTCGATGAGATCCTGGTGGCCTCCAACGTGGCCGCCGACCTCGCCCACCTGCTCTCGGAGCTGATGGAGAACGCCACCAACTTCTCTCCGCCCGAGACCCGGGTCGAGGTGGTGGGGCACCGCACGAAGTCCGACGGCTACGTGATCTCTGTGACCGACCACGGCATCGGGATGTCGGCCGAGCAGGTGTCGGAGGCCAACGAGTCGCTGGCCAAGCCTCCGCTGGTGGGCCTGGCGCTCTCCCGCTCGCTGGGGTTCATCGTGGTGGGTCGTCTCGCCGGTCGTCACGGGATCACCGTGCGGGTGATGCAGTCGCCATCGGGCGGCGTGACCGCGGTGGTCACCGTTCCGTCCTCGCTGATCACCGACACGCCGGGTGGCGTCCTCGACGGACCTGCTGCCGCTCCCGCCCCGGCTCCTGCGCCGGCACCCTCTGCGCCGCTGGCCGCCGGGACGGTGGCTCCGCTGCGGGCGCCCGAGCCCGCCGACCCTCCCGCCCCGGCCGCCGCGGGGGCCAGCGCGCCCCTCAGCTTCGAGCCCCTCGACGCCGGACCCCCGCCCTCGCCCGCTCCGGCTGCTCCGCCCACGGCTCCTCCTGCGGCGCCCGCCGCCGAGGCGCCCACCGGGCCGGTGTCGCGTCGCTCGACCGAGACCGAGGCCGATCCGAGCGGCCTGCCGAACCGTAGGGCCAAGGGTCCCGAGGAGAACCTGCCGAACCGTCGGGCTCCCCAGGATCCCGAACCGGCCCCGGTCGCCGAGGAACCGGCACCCGTCGCGGAAGCGCCGGCACCGGTCCCGCCGCCCGAACCGGTGGCGACACCGCCTGCGGCTGAGCCTCTCCCGTCCGAACCTCTCCCGGCCGAACCCCAACCGGTCGAGGCGCCCGCGCCCGCTGCCGCGCCGGAGCCCCTGCCGGCGTCGACCAACGGCACCTCGGCCCCCGAGACCGTGCCCGAGCCGGTCGGCAACCTCGACGGCCCCCCGCCGGCGGCGCCGTCGCTGCCGCCCAGAGCCCGTCCCGCCGCCAAGCCGGTCGAGACCCCACCCCTGCCCGGCGGTGGTGGCGAGAGCAAGCCGTTCTTCCTCGCCGATGCCGAACCGCCCCGGCTCTTCGGTCGGACCCCCGAGCCCGTCGAGGAGGCTCCGGCCGCCGCGGCTCCATCGCCGATGGCTCCTCCGGCCGCCCCCGCCCCTGCTGCTCCCGCCGCCGCTGCTCCCACAGCCCCGGCCCCAGCTTCGGCCGCCCCGGCGGTCACCAGTTCCGGCCTCGCCAAGCGCACGCCCCGAGCAGCGGGTGCCACCCGCGCCATCCCGGGCGCCGACGGAGAACGGGGGGTCGGGGCCACCCGTCGTTCCCCCGACGAGGTACGCAACCTTCTGTCCGGCTTCCGGGCCGGTCAACAGCGGGCCCGCACCGAGGATCCGGTCTCCGCCGGATTCCCTGAGGAGAAGGAACCGAATGAGTGAGCTGAGCGCTGCAGCGCGCAACGTCAACTGGCTGGTCGAGAACTTCGTCGATCGGGTCCCGGGAGTCCGTGAGTCGGTGGTCGTATCCGCCGATGGGCTCCCGATGGCGGTGTCGAAGGGCCTCGACCGAGACTCCTCGGACCGCTTCGCCGCTGTTGCATCGGGGTTCATCGGCCTGGCCTACGGAACCGCCACCCGGTTCAACGGGGGTGCCGTCACCCAGATCATCATCGAGATGGAGAACGCCTTCCTGTTCGTCACCGGCATCAGCGACGGTTCCTGTCTGGCGGTGGTCGCCGACGGCAACTGCGATGTCGGCCTGGTGGGCTACGAGATGGCCGTCCTCGTCGAACGGGCCGGGCAGGTCCTCACTCCGGAGCTCCGGGCAGAGCTTCAGGGGGCGCTACCGCGATGAGCTCGTTCGGTGATGCTGGGGGGGGCCTGCGGGTCCGGCCGTACGCCATCACTGGCGGTCGCACGCGTGCCCGCACCGAAGTAGACATCGAGGCCATCGTCTACCGCACGCCCAAGGGCGAGCAGTCAGGCTCAGGCCTTCCACTCGAGAAGGGCCAGATCGTCGCCCTTCTCAGCTCACCTCAGTCCACGGCGGAGATCTCCGCTCGGCTGCACCTTCCGCTCGGGGTCACCCGGGTGGTCCTCGGCGACCTCATCGATGAGGGGTACGTCGCCGTCAACTCCCGGTCGGCCACTGGCCGTCCCGATCTCCGACTCCTCGAAAGGGTCCTCGATGGTCTCCAAGCCCTCTGACATGGTGGCTGGCGAAGCCGATGCACCAGCCGGCCCGGCGCCCATGCCGGTCAAGATCGTGGTCGCCGGTGGTTTCGCCGTCGGCAAGACCACGTTCGTCGGTTCGATCTCCGAGATAGAACCGCTCACGACCGAGGCTGCCCTCACCAAGGTGAGCGAGGGCGTGGACGACACCTCCAAGGTGTCGACCAAGACCTCGACCACCGTGGCCATGGACTTCGGTCGGATCACGCTGGGCTCGGACCTGATCCTGTACCTGTTCGGGACCCCCGGCCAGGACCGCTTCTGGTTCATGTGGGACGACCTGGTGCGGGGTGCCATCGGCGCCGTCGTCCTGATCGACACCCGACGCCTCGAGGACTGCTTCCCCGCAGTCGACTACTTCGAGGAGCACCGCATCCCGTTCATCGTGGGCATGAACTGCTTCGACGGGCAGGTCACCCACTCACCCGAGGACGTCCGCGAGGCCCTGGCCGTCTCGCCCGACACCCCGGTCATCCTGGTCGACGCCCGAGAGCGCGAGTCGACCAAGGGCGCCCTGCTCGAACTGGTCCAGCACGCTCTGCTCCGGGCCACCGCCTGACGGGAGCACCCGCAACCGAGTTCGACCGTGTCGCAGAGGGTGTTGGGTTCCAGCACCCCTGCGACACGTTCGCGTTTGGGGGGGGAACACGCCGGCGTTGGGTGTCGGCAAGCTTCGTGCGGTGCCCGCCCGAGCGACGTGGGGAGACAGACCCGCTGACGGGTGAGCTCAGCCCTGCCGTGACTCGTACTGGCGGAAGCGGGGGATCGACCGGCGGGCTCCGCCGGTAGCGGGTCCGACCGGCTCGGGGCGTCGAGGCTCGGCGTCGGTGGCGAACAGCTCCGACGGTGCGTCGGCGCCGTTGCGGCCGGCGTGGCCGGAGTCTGCCCCACCGGCCCCACCAGCCCCGTTCAGGGCCTCAGCAGCGGGCTCTTCGTGGTCGGGCGTGGGTGCAGCCGGTGGAGGCGCAGGAGGCAGCGTGGCCGGGTCGGCGAAGACGATGGGAGGCGTGGCCGGCGCGGTCGGCGCGGTGGTCGGTTCGGCCTGGCGACGAGCGGGGGTGGGGGTGGGCCGCGGGAGCGGTCGCCCGGGAGGATCGATGAGCTGGGCCGCGTTCGACGGCACCGTCGGCTCCAGGTACGTGAGCTCGGTGGCCTGTCCGGCGTCGGGGCCGTCGCTGATGTCGAAGGGCGTGTCGGTCCGCCGGAGGATGAACGTGGTGAGGTCGTCGGCGCTCAGGGGGCGGGACAGGGCGAAACCCTGGGCCATCTGGCATCCAAGCTTGCGCAACCAGGCCAGCTGTTCGGGTCGCTCGACGCCCTCGGCCACGGTGGTCATGCCCAGCGCGTCGGCCAGGCCGATCACGTGCTCGACTATGGCGCGGTCCTCGGGGTTGGAGTCGATGCCGTCGATGAAGCTCTTGTCGATCTTCAACATGTCGAGGCTGAACCGACGCACGTAGGAGAGCGACGAGTAGCCGGTGCCGAAGTCGTCGAGCGCGAGCTTCACCCCCAGCGCCTTGGTCTGGCGCAGGATGGTCCAAGCGGTGCCCACGTCGTGCATCAGGGCGCCCTCGGTGATCTCCAGGTGGATCTGGCGCTCCAGGGCCTCGCCGGCCCGCAGGGCCTCGGCCACGATGTCGGGGAAGCCCTCCTGGTTGAGTTGGCGGGCCGACACGTTGACGGTGATGGCGGGCGGCTGACCGGGGACGAGGGTGCGGAGACGTCCGGCCTGGCGGCACGCCTCCTGGAGGACCCAGGTGCCGACCGGCACGATGAGGCCGGTCTCCTCCAGCAGCGGGATGAACTCGTCGGGCGGGAGCGTCCCGCGCTCGGAGGAGACCCAGCGCACCAGCGCCTCGGCGCCGACGACCCGGCCCGACGACAGGTCGACCACCGGCTGGTACTGGAGGCGGAACTCGCCCTTCTCCAGGGCTTCCCGCACGTGGTGCTCGGCGTTGGCCGGCGTGAGGGCGCTCGACATGGCCCGCTCGAAGATCACGACCTGTCCCGGGCCCATGGCGGTGGCCTGGTAGCGGGCCACGTTGGCCCGGCGGACCAGTTCGCCGGGGTCGTCGTTGGCCCCGTCGGCCAGCACCGCGCCGACACTGGCGGAGATCCGGATGGTCTGACCGCCCACCGAGTACGGCTGGTCGATGAGCCGGATCAGCCGGCGGGCGTGCTTCTCCAGCGCCGCGGTGCCGTTGAGGTTGGAGCTCACCATCACGAACTCGTCGCCCGCGTAGCGGGCCAGGCGGTCGGTGGGGCCGAGCACCGAGCGAATGCGGTTGGCCACCTCCCTCATGAGCTGATCGCCGACGGTGTGGCCGAACATGTCGTTGACCTGGTTGAACCGGTGGAGGTCGATCAGGATGATCCCCAGCTGGGCCCGACGGTGGGCGGCTCCGACCAGGTCGATGCGCAGCCACTCGTCGAGGCCCTGGCGGGTGGGCAGCTCGGTGAGCGGGTCGACGTTGGCCAGCCGCTCGAGTTCGCTGCGTGCCGTGGCGGCGTTTCGCCGGTAGCGCTGTGCGGCCCAAGCCGCTCCGACGGCCGCGACGGTGGCCGAGCCGGCGATCAGTTCGGGTACGAAGCCGATGGCTCCGACGGCTGAGGGGTTCAGCACGTGGCTGTCCTTGCTCCCGGAGGGTGAGGAGAAACTACCGCACCACTACCGTCGGCAGCGGGGATCCAGGTCTTTAGCGCTCTGTGGTCCGCTCGCCTGCTGATTGCCGTGACCGGTACCCTTCGCTCGGTCATCGTTCACGTACCGGTCGCGGCTCACGTCTCGAGGACCGACCCGTCGGACGCCTGCTGGTTCCGTCAGCCAGGTCCTCGCTGCGCTGCGGCGGCTCGACGGCGCTTGCGCAGTGGCTCGCAGGCTCGCAACAGCGCAAGCGTTTCGCTGGTCAGAGTGCTAGCGCGGTGAGTCCTCGCTGGGCCACCAGCGTCGGAGCCAGCACCGTTCGACGATCGGGTCGAGCAGGAGCAGACCGATCGCCAGCAGGGTCGGTCGATGGACGGCCTCGAAGTAGGTCGGCCAGTCGAAGCCCGAAGGGAACTCGCGGAAGAGCTGCTGGACCACCACCCACCCCACGCAGCCGGCGAAGACCACCAGGCCGCCGACGGTGAGGATCGGGCGGGCCCGACGGACCCTGAGGCACACCGCGGCCGCCAACGCCAGCACCAGCCCGGCCGGGGGACCGATGAACGCCCAGCCGAGCACGAGGGTGGCCGGCACGGTGAGCACGACGGCGAAGCGTGACGGCTGCGGGCCGGCGAAGCGTCGGATCCGATCCATCGAGAACGCCTGGGGCATGGAAGGGCGTCGATCGAGGGGCACCCAGGTGGGGTCGTCGGCCGGAGAGGTGGCTGCGGTCCGGGGCCGGCGCAGGGCCAGGAACAGGGTGAGGGCGACCCCGACGACGGTGGTGCCGAGGGCGATGTTCACCACCCGTTGGGGGGTCCAGCGCATCTCGACGCGAGCGGCCTGACCGGCGGGGATCAGCCACCCGTTGGCGAAGCCGTTGACCAGCACGGGCTCGCCGAGGTCGGTGCCGTCGACGCTCGCGGTCCACCCGAGGTTGTGGCTCTGGCCGAGGATCAGCCAGGTGGGCTCCGACCTCTCGCCGAGGTCGACCGAGAGCGAGGTCCGGGTCTCGTCGACGATCGTCGCCGAGGGGCGCTGCTCGCTGAGGGCCCCGTCGACCATGGGACCGGCGGCCGGCTCGGCCGCGCCGCCAGCCGCGGAGCGGAGGACGAGCTGGTCGATGTCGAAGCCGGTGAGCGCTCCGTCGGTGGTGCGCACGGTGACCTCGCCGGAGGGGAGGACGAGCGGCGCCCCACCACAGGTGGTGAGCCGGGCCGTCCCGCCGGCGCGCAGATCGGCCGAGGTGCCGGACAGGGCGACCGAGATCGGTCGACCGTCGACCTCAAACAGGTCGTCGCGGCAGCCGCTCGGGACGGCGGCTGGTGGTTGGGCGATCTGGAGCCCGTCGATGCCGAGGTCGACGATTCCGATGGGCATCACGATCTCGTCGCCCGAGTACCAGTCGAGGGTGGTGACCTCGCGAACGCTGGCGGTGGGGTCCTCGGGCGACTCCTCGACCACGAACCGGATCCGGTTGGCGGTGATCGAGCGCGGGAGCTCGATCTGGAAGGTGTGGCGGGCGTTGGGCTCGTCCTGATCGCCGATCTCGGGAAGGGTGAACACGAGGTCGGGGTGGTACTGGCCGTCGACCTCGAGGCGCACGCGTCGGGGGACGGAGTGGCGGCCGTCGTTGAGCACCGTGAGGTCGAGGTGGTCGAAGGTGAACGGCACGGCGGAGTCGACGTCGATCCACTCGCCGTTCTGGCCCAGGTACCCCGGGCTGTACCAGGTGTCGGGGTCGCCGTCGATGGCCGCCGAGGCCCGGTTCTCGATGCCGCCCGGTAGGCGACGCCTCGACGTGACCGTGATCCCACCCCGGTCGGCCAGGGGGAGCCCGAGGGCCGAGTCGAGCACCGAGTCCTCCAGCGCGGCCGGAGAGAGTCGGATGGTGCCGGTGAGCGCGTAGGCCCGGTCGTCGGGCACGGTGAAGGTGCGCGTGATCGACGTCTCGGGACTGGTGCGCACGGCAACCGACCCCGGGACGCGCAGCCGGGTGAGCACCACCGCCAGCGGGTGGGTGAGCGTCTCGGTGATGGTGTCGAAGAGGTCGGTGGGCAGGCGCACCACGTCGTCGGCGAGGCGGTGGCGGCCCTGGTCGTCGATCACGGTCACCTCGGCGAACCCGACGCTGGAGAGCCCGTCGTAGCGGGGGAGCTTGCCCGGGACGGTCTCGTCGATCGTGATGTCGAGCTGGGAGAAGGTGCGCTCTCCGAACTCGACGACCTGTCCGGCGTCGTCGTCGGCGCCGAGCTCATCGGGCCGCGACTCATCGGTGAGGTCGACGGCGAGCGTCTCGTCGTCGTCGAAGGTCAGGGTGACGCGCGTGATGTGGCGGTTCCGCACCGACGTGACCACCTGGAGGAGGCGGATCTGGTCGGTGGTGACCGGCTCGGCGAACTCGAGCCTGAGGGTCTCGTCGGTGGCGGGCGAGAACCCGCCGGTGCGCCATGCGGTCCCGGTCTGGCCGTCGACGGCCATGGCGGCCCGATCCTCGGCCGTGAAGGTCACGGTGTTGCCGTAGCTGGTGGCCGACGCCCTGACGTCGCCACGGGATTCGATGACGGTGAAGGCGTCGTCTCCGGCGTCGGGGAAGACCGGGAGGCGCTGGTCCTTGGCGTCGTGGCGCAGCGCTTCCTCACCGGCTCGCTCGGTCCTCCCGTGGTTGTCCCGCAGGGTCCCCCAGCGCTGACCCGCCCGGCGGTTGGTGTCGGTGATCACCAGAGGGGCTTCGTCGCCGGCCAGGTCCTCGAGCGCCTGAGGATCACCGGCGTAGGAAGCGCTGTAGACCAGCGACTCGTGGCCGGTGAGCAGCCCGGCGGCCGCGCTGTCGACCAGGGCGGCCCCGTCGCCTGCCACCACCACGGTGTCCGAGAGCGGCGAGGTGCGCACGATCTGCTCCGCATCGTCGACCTCGAGCAGCCCCACCTCGGGGGGATCGGCCAGCTCCGGTGGCGTCTGGAGCTCGGTCTCGTCGACCATCGGAAGGTCTGGCCGTGGGGTGTTGCGTGCCCCGGGACCGAAGCCCTCGACGAAGCTCAGCCCACTGGCCGACATGAGCAGCTCCCAGAGGAGCCGCGGCCGGGGGGTGTTGTAGCGCTCGTAGGTGAGATCGGAGCGCACCGAGATGTCGCCCGCGCCCATGAAGCGGGCCAGCGGCACGATCGCCTCGGCGTCGAGCGTGCCCTCCTGCATCCGGTGGTCGAAGGCGTCGAGGAGGTTGGCCGAGGCGGCCGATCCGTAGGGGATGAGCTCCCGGGCCACGTAGGGGCGGTCGATGAGTCCGGGGAGGACGGGGTCGACGGTGTTGCCCCACCGATACGACGCGAAGTCGGTGCCCGGCACCTCGAGGACGCGCGTGCCCTCGCCGCGGGCGTCGATGGCCGCGGCAGCCTCGATCCAGTAGTCGGGCAGGTCCTCCGCCCGGTCGAGGTTGGCATCGACCATCTGGAGGCGCCACAGCGGCGGCAGCCCGAGCACGGCGAGCACCACCGCTCCCGCGGTGAGCGGTCGGGCCAGCCTTGGGGCGTTGGCCGTCAGCGACGCGATCAGGGCTCCCACGAACACCGCCAGCGCCAGCGCCACCAACGGGGTGGCCCGCGGCAGGCTCCTCATGGCCAGGCCGTACTCCGACTCGAGCAGGGCCTTGAGCGCCGCTCCG
>JAAZBK010000008.1 GCA_012513855.1 Acidimicrobiales bacterium | reverse complement strand
GAGACGGCCCGGGTGGGGAGACGGCCCGGGTGAGGATACGACCCGGCTCAGCCCGAGCGGGGGAACACGGCGGCCTCGATGAGCGCTGCCGTGGCGAGCAACCGTGGCTCGTGGTGGTCCGGCGCCACCAGTTGCACGCTGGCGGGCATCAGGCCTCCACTGGGCACCGGTAGCGACACCGCTGGGAACCCCGCGAGGTTGACCGCGGCGCAGGCCGGGTTGGGCCCCACGGGCTGCTCGCCGATCCTCGGCGCGTAGTAGGTGGCGCTCGGCAGCGCCAGGACCCCGTGGACTCCGAGGATCTCGCTCAGCTCGGCGCGCCAGGACTCCCTCATCGCCCGTGCGTCGCCCAGCTCGGCGGGTCCTATGGCCTGGGCGAACGTGAACCGCTCGATGACGTCCGGACCCAGCTCGCGGTGGTGGCTGCGCCAGAGGTCTTCGTTCACCATCAGAGCCTCACCGAACAGGATCGTGATGCACGCTTCGTGGGCCGCCTGCCACCCCGGTACGTCGACATCGGTGATCTCGATGCCGGCGTCGATGAGCGCGGAGTCGATCGCCGCGTCGATGGTGGGATCGGTGTCGGGGAGACGGAGCCGAGCGGCGGTCAGGCTGGGACTCAGCAGACCCTCGGTGAGCCGAGGCTCGAGCACGGTGGCTCCCACCGACACGTCGTGGACCGTGCGGCCGAGGACTCCAACGGTGTCCAGCGACGGGGCCAACGGCCGCACTCCGGTGACCGGCACGGTTCCGAAGGTGGTCTTCAGCCCCACCACTCCGCAGAAGGCGGCCGGGTTGCGGATCGACCCGGCGGTGTCGGTCCCGAAGGCGATCTCGGCCTGACCGGTGGCCACCGCCACCGCCGAGCCGCTCGACGAGCCTCCGGGGATCCGTCGAGGATCGATCGGGTTGGTGGGCGTTCCGTAGTGCACGTTCACCCCCGACGAACCGAAGCAGAGCTCGTGGAGGTTCGCCTTGCCCACGATGCGTGCACCTGCCGCACGAGCGTTGGCGAGGCACTCGGCGTCGGACCGGGCCGGCTCGTTGGTCCGGGCCACCACCGGCGATCCAGCGGTGGTGACCGACCCGGCCACGTCGATGCAGTCCTTGACCGCCAGGCGGATCCCGTCCGGGCGCGCCTGTGGGTCTTCGGCCGGGTCGAGCCTGGTGATGAACGTGGTGGTGTCGTCGGAGTGGTCCGGTTCGCCCCTCGGGAGATCCGGCTGACGTCGCTCGTCGCGGCTGTGCCGGCCGTGGCGACCGAAGCGGTGGCGTTCCTCTTCTTCCCTCACCGGAGACCTCGTTCAGGGGAGTCGGATCGACCCATCGTCATCCATCTGCCAGTGCGGGTTGTGCGCGACCTCCCACGGGTGGCCGTCAGGATCGATGAAGACCCCCGAGTAGCCGCCCCATTCGGTAGGTGCGCCGGCACGGCCGATCGCGGCGCCCGCCGCTGCCGCCTCGGCCAGCACAGCATCGACCTCCTCGGGGGAACGCACGTTGTGCGCCAGCGTCACCCCGCCCCAGCCCCCACGGTCGTCGACGACGGTGTCGGCGGCCAGCAGATCTCTCCCCCACAACGCCAACACCATCCCGCCCACGGGTATGAATGCGACCTCGCCGTCGGGGGACTGCCCCGACCAGCCGAGCGCCTCGTAGAACGCACGGGCACGGCCGACGTCGGCGACACCGAGGGTGATGAGGGACACCCGGGGCTCCATGCCCTGAATGATGGCACCCGATCGCCCGATCCGCGCCCGCGATTCGAGCCGTGGCCGCGATCGCCCCTGTTCCCTCCGCTGGCCACCGGGACTCCAATAGAGTCCGCGCCATGATCGTCTTCGTCCACGGTGTGCCAGAGACCGCTGCCTACTGGGATCGGCTGCGCGCCGAGATCGACGAGCCCTCGATGGCCGTATCGCTCCCCGGCTTCGGTTCACCTCGCCCCGAGGGCTTCGGCGCCACCAAGGACGACTACGCCGACTGGTTGGTCGGCGAGCTGGCAGCGATCGATGAGCCGGTCGACCTGGTGGGTCACGACTGGGGCGCAGGGCTCACCTATCGCATCGCCACGGCCCACGGCGACCTGGTCCGGTCCTGGGCCGCTGACGTCGCCACCATCGTCCACCCCGACCAGGTCTGGCACGACTTCGCCCAGATCTGGCAGACGCCGGACGAGGGCGAGGCGTTCATCGAGTCACAGCTCGCCATGGG
>JAAZBK010000122.1 GCA_012513855.1 Acidimicrobiales bacterium | reverse complement strand
GAGGGGGCCGAGGACTTTGCCGGCGAGCAGTGGCACTCGTCCGAGTTCACCGGCGAGGGTGATGTGGAGGGAAAGCGGGCCATCGTGATCGGCTCCAACAACTCCGCCCACGACATCTGTGCTGCCCTCTGGGACCACGGCGCAGACGTGACGATGATCCAGCGCTCGTCCACGCACATCTCCCGGAGCGAGTCCCTGATGTCGCTGGCGCTCGGGCCGCTCTACTCGGAGGAGGCGTTGGAGAACGGGGTGACCACGGAGAAGGCGGACATGCTGTTCGCCTCGTGGCCCTACCGGCTTCTGCCGGATGCGCAGATCCCCGTCTACGACCAGATGGCGGAGAAGGATGCCGAGTTCTACGAGCAGTTGCGCGATGTCGGATTTGACCTGGACTTCGGCGAGGACGGGTCGGGTCTGTTCCTGAAGTACCTCCGGCGCGGGTCGGGTTACTACATCGATGTGGGGGCCAGCCAGCTCCTGATCGACCGCGAGGTGGCCCTCGAACGTGGCCAGGTGACCCGCATCCTGCCTGACGGCGTCGAGCTCGACGGTGAGCGCGCGCTGCCCGCCGACCTGATCGTCTACGCCACCGGATACGGCTCGATGAACCAGTGGCTCGTGGACCTGGTGTCGCAGGAGGTCGCGGATCGCGTGGGCAAGGTGTGGGGCTACGGCTCGGACACCACTCGCGATCCCGGGCCGTGGGAGGGCGAGCTCCGCAATATGTGGAAGCCGACCAACGTCGATCAGTTGTGGATCCACGGCGGCAATCTGCACCAGTCCCGCCACTACTCGAAGTACCTCGCGCTGCAGCTCAAGGCCCGGATGGAGGGTACTCCGACGCCGGTGTACCGGGTGCAGGAGACGCACCACTCCAGTTGAGACGAGGCGGTTTCGTCGACGTGGTGTGTCGCGGCGAGGGCGTGGAACCGCCGGGCACACCACAAAGCCCGCGGCCCGTGACCAGGAATCCTGGTCACGGGCCGCGGGCCTCTTACGCGCTGGGCGCGTGCACCGGATCAGCCGAGCGAGAGTCCGTATCCGCCGGACTTCTTCGACTTGGGTAGACCGTCGCCGGTCGACGGCTTCGCGGGTGTCTCGTCGGCCGGAGACTCAGCCGGGGTCGACTCCTCGGCCGGAGCCGCAGCCTTCGCGGCACCCGGGGCCTTGGGCGCACCGGGGGCCTTGGGAGCGCCCGGGGCCTTCGCTCCGCCCTTCAGACCCAGGCCGACGGTCGGCTTCGCGGGCGTGGCGGGCTCGGCAGACCCGGTGGACTCGGCCTCGGCCTTCGGGGCGTCGGCGGCTTCGTTGGCCTTGCTGGCCTCAGCGGCCTCGGCGTGGGCCGCGGCCTTCGCGGCACCGGGCGCCTTGGGGGCGCCGGGGGCCTTCGCCCCGCCGCCGAGCGACAGCCCGCCCGACTTCGGAGCGCCCTTGGCCGCACCGGTCGTGGCCGGGGCCTCTCCCTTGGCGGCCTCGCGGGTCTCCTTGGTGCGTTCGGCGTCCTTGACCTCGGACTGGGCCTCGGCCTCAGCCGCGGGGGACTTCTCGTCGCCGGGAGCCTTGGCAGCTCCCGGCGCCTTGGGCCCGCCGGGGGCCTTGCCGCCGCCACCGAGCTTGAGGCCACCCGACTTGGGTGCACCCTTCGAATCGGCGACGGACGCGCCCACCGCAGCGGCGCCGGCAGCACCAGCGGCACCAGCGGTGCCCGCGGCGGCCACCTCGGCGCCGTCGCCCTTGTCGGTCACCTCGGCGTCCGGGGTGGCCTCGGACGGAGCGGCGGCGGGAGCCGCGGCCTCGGCCTCGGCGGCCTCGGCGTCCTCGGCAGCCTTGCGCTCGGCCTCCTCGGCCTCCTTCTGCGCCGTGGTCTTCTCGCGCTGCGGCTTCTCGAGCCACGACGGCTCACGCGGCTCGGGCAGGTCACCACCGCGGGACACCGACTCCAGCAGGAGCTGGGAGACGTCCACGACCTCGACCTGGTCCTCGAGCTCGGTGCCGCTCGTCTGGGCGGTGGCACCGTCGGAGAGCATCACGCGACAGAACGGGCAGCCCGTGGCGATCTTGCTGGGCTTGGTGGAAAGAGCCTCGTCGACGCGGTCGATGTTGATGCGCTTACCGATGGTCTCTTCCATCCACATGCGCGCGCCACCGGCGCCACAGCACATGGAGCGCTGGCCGTGACGGGGCATCTCCTTGAGCGTGACACCCGAACCGTCCATGAGCTCGCGCGGCGCCTCGTACACCTGATTGTGGCGGCCGAGGTAGCAGGGATCGTGGTAGGTCACGGTGCCGTCGATCGGGGCGACCGGCACGAGGAGCTTGTCCCGCACGAGACGGTTGAGCAGCTGCGTGTGGTGCACGACCTGGTAGTCGCCGCCCAGCTCGCCGTACTCGTTCTTGAGCGCGTTAAGGCAGTGGGCACAGGTCACGACGACCTTGCGCTGCTTGGCGGGGACACCGTCGAACGCGTTGTTGATCGTCTCGATGTTCTGCTCGGCGAGCATCTGGAACAGGAACTCGTTGCCCGCGCGGCGGGCGGAGTCACCGGTACAGGTCTCGCCCTGGCCGAGAACCGCGAACTTCACGCCGGCGGTGTGCAGCAGGGTGGCCACGGCCTGGGTGGTCTTCTTGGCGCGGTCCTCGAAGGCGCCCGCACAGCCGACCCAGAACAGGTACTCGGTATCGGAGAAGTCCTCGATGTCGGAACCGATGACGGGGATGTCGAAGTCGAGCGACTTCATCCATTCGTCACGACCGGCGTTGTTCTGGCCCCAGGGGTTGCCCTTGTTCTCGAGATTCTTGAACAGTCCGGCGAGCTCGGTCGGGAACTCGGACTCGATGAGCACCTGGTAGCGGCGCATGTCGACGAAGTGGTCGACGTGCTCGATGTCGACGGGGCACTGCTCGACGCAGGCACCACAGGTGGTGCAGGACCACAGGGCCTCGGGATCGATGATGCCGGCGGCCATCGGGTCCTCGGAGACGTCGGCGGTCGTGGCGCCGACCAGCGGACGCTGGGCCTCGAGGCGGGCGGCCTCGGGGATCTTGCCGAGCTTCTTCTCGTCCGGGTTGCCCTCGGCGTCGACCAGACCGACCTCCTCACCCATGGCGGTCCTGCCGCCGGCGAGCAGGTACGGGGCCTTGGCGGCACCGTGGTCGCGCAGCGACATCATCATGAGCTTCGGGCTGAGCGGCTTTCCGGTGTTCCAGGCGGGGCACTGCTCCTGGCAGCGGCCACACTCGGTACAGGTCGAGAAGTCGAGCCAGCCCTTCCATGAGAAGTCCTCGATGGCGCCGACGCCGAGCTTGGGCTCGAAGTCCTCGTTCTCCTCGGTGAGTTCCTCGACCTTCTCCATGGTCAGCGGGACGCCGTCCATGGTCATGGGCTTGAGCGCGCCCAGCGCTGTGCGGCCGTCGGCCTCGCGCTTGAAGTAGATGTTGAAGAACGCCGCGAAGCGGTGCCAGGCGACGCCCCAGGTGATGTTGCGGCCGACGACGTACAGCCAGATCATGCCCGAGAGCAGCTTGACCAGCGCGAAGATCGAGACCATGAGCTCGTTCGCGGGCAGGATGGTCGAGAGCGGTCCGGACACCCAGTCGGTGGCCCAGTGGAAGTGGTGGCCGTCCTCGGCCAGCAGGGCGAGCTTGCCGGCCTTGACGAAGATCATGCCGAGACCCTCGACGAGCACCACGGCCTCGACGAAGTAGGCGGCCTTGAGGTCCGATCCGGTGAACCGGTTGAGGCCTCGGCGTTGGTTGATCTGGCGGATGATGATCAGCGCGGTGATGCCGATGACGGTGCCCAGGCCCAGGAACTCGTCGATCGCGTGCCACCAGGCCTGATCGGACAGCCACGGCCATCCACCGTGCGGATTGAACGTCTGGATGTAGGCCTCGAACCAGACGAGCATGCCCAGCAGGAAGCCGATCATGACGAACCAGTGGAAGAAGCCCACGGATCGCTTGCGGGCCATCCGGGTGTGGATGCCCACCTCGACGATGACGTTCTTCAGCCGGGAGAACACCGGGCCGAAGCGGTTGAAGCTGTCCTTCTGGCCGAGCATGATGCTCCGGACCATGGTGGAGACCCCACCGATGAAGGATGCCCAGCAGAACAGACTGAGCAGGACGCCTATCGTCCCGAGGGTGATGGTCACGCCTGACATGGTTCGCGGCCTTTCGTCGCACTTCCTCGACGTACGGACTCGTTATACCTCTATATGGTCCGTCGACAGTGTTGAAGTCAAAGGTATGTCACGAGGGCCCCGTTCCACGAGTTGAGGTCGCCCTAACCTGAGGGTTTCCCACTCGCGGAACGGGGCCCGCGTGGTGTGGTGCCGGAGATGGTCAGCTGGTCCGCAGCTCCAGTCCGGGATGGGCGGCCAGCACATCAGAGATCGGGACCGCGGACAGGCGCGGGGTGAAACCCGCGGCCCGGGACGACGCGTCGGCGTCGGCGCAGGTGCCGGAGTCGGCGACGTTGGAGGCGCTGGAGATGCCGAGCGCACGGTCACCGGAGAAGACGACGCCGCCGCTGTCCCCGGGGAGGGCGCACAGATCCACCGTGAAGGCACCGTCGATGGTGCGGGTGCCGGCCACGTCGATCAGGGAGTCGACCTGCGAGATGGTGCCGCAGGAGAATCCGGTGCGGAAGCCGGTCTTGCAGGCCTTCTGTCCCACGACGGGCTCGGCGGTGCCGGTGATCTGCTGGGTGGCGCCGCGGTCGGTGCCGACGAGGTTGTTGGTGAAGCGGTCGGCGTACGCCTCGTCGACGGCGATGAGCGAGGTGTCGATCCCGTCGCGCTTCGTGCCGGCCATGGTGCCGAACTGCTGACCGTCGGCGAACGCGGCGCGGGTGCCGTCCTCGCCGGCGCAGTGGGCGGCCGTGATCACGACGGGCTTCCCGTCGAGAACGCCGTTGAACCCGGTCGAGCACTCGAGCACGCCACCGGGCACGCCGACCTTGTAGGCGGTGCCGCCGACGACGGGGCCCGAGGCGGGCTCACCGGCGGGCTCACCGGCGCGGCCGTCGGTGGTCTGGGGCTGGGGGTTGGGGACGATCTCGTTCATGCCGTCGATAATCGACCCGGTGCCGGTGGTGAGACCGGAGAGCAGGTCGACGATCGTGCGCATCGGCCCCTCGGGGATGACCCCGGCCTCGTTGAGCAGGGCCAGGCTGCCGAGCGAGCCGGTGTCGGCGCCGGTGGTGCCGTCGTCCCCGGTGCCGGGACCCTCGGTGCCGGTTCCCGCGCGGTCCTCACCGGTGATGGCCGGTTCGATGCCGTCGACGGTGGGTTCGCCGTTCGACCCGGTCGGGCCGCCCTCACTGCCGAACGGTGCGGTGTCGCCTGCAGGGCTCGGGGCGTCGATCATGTCGACGATCGCGAGGTCGTGCAGCCGGTTGTCGATGTTCCCGAGCGTGGCCGCGTCGCCGCCGCGGGTGGTCACGACGACCGCGTTGCGGGTGGGATCGATGCGTATCCCGGTGACGAGGTCACTCATGTGGGTCGGCATGCCCTCGACGATCTTGCCGACCTGACGTTCGCGGGCCTGGAGCTCGTCTGTGGTCAACGCCACGTCCTTGACCGTGAACCCGGCCTCGGTGGCCTCGGTGCGGAGCTCGTCACCGATCTCGCCCGGGAGCACGCCGACCGTCCCGGTGCCGTCGTCGTCGAGCCACACGCCTCCGAACGCGGCGCGGAACTCGTTCTCCCATCCGGGGCGCGCCTTCGCCAGGGCCTCGCCGATGCCGGCCTGCTCGAGGAACTCCTCCGGCGTCAGGCCGAGATCACGCTCGAGCGCCTCGACGAGCGACGTCAATTGGGGTGCGAGGGTCTCGGTGAGGGCGGGGAGAGCCGCCTGGGCGAGCGGCGCGGTCGCCGGGGGAGCGGTGGTGGGTGCGGCGCCGGCGGGGGCGGCCGTGGCGACGAGTGCCGCGGCCGCTCCCAGGGCGGCGAGCTTCGAGGTGATGCGCATGGTGGCCTTCCGTTTTCCACGGTGGTGCGACTGGAGAGGTCGACCTGGTGGACACGAGATTACGGAGTTGTGATTATTGAGTCCAGTGTGACACGTGTGATTAGTGGGATTAAATTCGCGAATTCTCAGAGTGACCTGAGTCGGAGAATTCGGACTCCTGGCAGTAGGCTGCCTCTTCGGCGATGACGTACGGGTCTGCAACGACGTACGCGTCGTGTACTGACTCACATAGACCGGAGGTCCCATGTCCGACGCTGACGCCGCACTCCACGAAGCTCTCGACACCGTTGTGCGCCGCAATCCCGGACAGGCCCTCTTCCGACAGGCGGTCCACGAGGTCCTCGAATCGCTCGCCCCCGTGGTGAAGCAGCACCCCGAGTACGTCGAGGGCGGGATCCTCAAGCGGATCATCGAGCCCGAGCGGGTCGTCTCCTTTCGTGTCCCCTGGGTCGACGACAACGGCGTCATCCAGGTCCAGCGCGGCTACCGCGTCCAGTTCAGTTCGGACCTCGGGCCCTACAAGGGCGGCCTGCGCTTCCACAAGTCCGTCGACGAGGACACCCTGAAGTTCCTCGGCTTCGAGCAGATCTTCAAGAACGCCCTCACCGGCCTCGGCCTGGGTGGCGGCAAGGGTGGGTCGGACTTCGACCCGCACGGCAAGTCCGACGGTGAGGTCATGCGCTTCTGCCAGTCGTTCATGGCGGAGCTCGCGCACCACATCGGCCAGGATCTCGACGTGCCCGCCGGCGACATCGGCGTCGGCGGTCGCGAGATCGGCTACCTGTACGGCCAGTACCGCAAGATCACCGGCCGCAACGAGGCCGGCGTCATCACCGGCAAGGGCGTCGGCTTCGGCGGGTCCTGGGCGCGCACCGAGGCCACCGGCTACGGCCTGGTCTACTTCGTCCGCGAGATGCTCCAGGACACCAAGTACAGCCTCGAGGGTGCGCGCGTCGTGGTCTCGGGTTCCGGCAACGTGGCCCTGTACGCCGCCAAGAAGGCCTCGCAGCTCGGCGCGACGGTCGTGGCCTGCTCGGACTCCCAGGGCTATGTCCTCGACGAGGACGGCCTGGACCTGGACCTCCTCTCGGAGATCAAGGACGTGCGCCGCGAGCGCCTGTCGGCATACGCCGAGGAGCGCGGCAACTGCACCTACTTCCACGGCAAGAACGTGTGGGAGGTCGACTGCGATATCGCCCTGCCCTGTGCCACCCAGAACGAGCTCGACGGCGACGACGCCCGACGTCTCGCCGACAACGGCTGCCGCCTCATCGCCGAGGGCGCGAACATGCCCTGCACCGAGGAGGCCGTCGAGGTCATCCACGAGCGCGGCATCCTGTTCGGCCCCGCCAAGGCGGCCAACGCCGGTGGTGTGGCCACCAGCGGTCTCGAGATGCGCCAGAACGCCGGCCGTCTGCAGTGGGACTTCGAGCGCGTCGATTCCGAGCTCGACCGCATCATGACCAACATCCACGCGACCGCCGCGGCCACCGCCGACGAGTACGGGGTCCCGGGCGACCTCGCCGCCGGCGCCAACATCGCCGCGTTCCGCCGGGTGGCCGACGCCATGCTCGCCCAGGGCGTCATCTGATCCGGACTCTCCGATGAGTCGGCACTGACAGGCGGATGCCGGGCCGTCCCGCCGGGCGACTGAAACGCGTTGCCGGGCGGCGGG
>JAAZBK010000121.1 GCA_012513855.1 Acidimicrobiales bacterium | reverse complement strand
GGCCTCGTCCTCGTCCTGATCGGCGGTGCCTTCGGCCTGCGCGACTCGAACGACATCACCTACCTGCTCCTCGGCGGTGCCCTCCAGTTCGTGACGTCGCCGATCGGCACCAACATGCTCGCCCGGTCCACCTACCTGGCCGAGGGCATCCACCACGACGTCGACGACGTCGACGAGCTGGCCGATCTTTGGTCGGTCGACGAACCCGGCGCCTGATCGAACCGGGCGACGACGCTGCCTCCAGCAGGCTCAGCCCGAGCGGCGCTTGTCCTCGTACATCGCCGCGTCGGCCCGGCCCAGGATGTCCCACGGCTGATCGCCCTGGCGCGAGTCGGTGATGCCGATGCTGGCACCCACCGCGTGGGCCTGAGCCCCCACCGTGGTCAACACGGCCCTCCTCAACCGGTGGCGCACCTGATCGTGGTCGGCGGGCCCGCTGACCACCGCCACGAACTCGTCGCCACCGACCCGCGCTACCGCCTCGTCGGGTCCGAGCGCCGTGCGCAGCGAGAGCCCGACCTCGGCCAGGAGGTCGTCTCCCGCCGCGTGGCCCAGGCGGTCGTTGACGGTCTTGAACCCGTCGAGGTCGAGGAACGCCACCGTGAAGGTGCGGCCCTCGGCCAGCCACTCGTTCAGCCGGTCGAGGAGCCAAGCGCGGTTGGGCAGACCGGTGAGGGAGTCGTGGTTCGCCCGGTGCTCCAGGTGCTGTTCGCGAGCCAGACGGTGGGTGACGTCCTCGATGGTGATGATCACGAACTGCACCGCCCCGTCGCTGCCCTCACCCGCCCGTGAGACCAGGGTGCTGGACAGCAGCCGCCTGCTGGATCCGACGATCTCGGCGGTGAGGGTCTCCTTGCCGGGAGCCGCCTGCAGCCGCTGGACCACCGCGATCAGCTCTACGCGGTCGATCGGTTGGAGCCCGGTGGGCATCTGACCCGCTCTCATCGCCTCGAGGTCGGTCTCGAGCAACTCGCAGGCAGATCGGTTGGCGAAGAGCACGTGGCCCCGGTCGTCCATCATCACCAGCCCGATGGGCAGGTGATCGCCGACCACCCCGATGCGGAGGTCGGTCGACAGCTGACCCGGCAGCGGCGGGGTTCCGTCGTCGTCGGGGTCGGGCACCTCCCGCGACACCACCACCATTCCCCGCAGGACGGGGTCGTCGAAGCGGTTGTGGAAGTCGACGTGGAACATCGCGTACGAGCCGTCGGCCCGCTGGCCCCGGAACTCCAGGCTCCCCTTCCAGCCCGGCTCGGTGCGCATGGCCCGGTTGGCGTCGTCGACCACCCGTTCGACGTCGTCGGGGTGCATGATCGAGAACGGGTGCAGGCCGGTGGCTTGGCCGTGGCCGAGCATGCCTCCGGGTGGACCGAGATCGGCCGCCACCGACCAGTCGCGGCGGACCACCATGATCGACTCGTTCAGGTAGTGCACCAGGCGCGCGAGGACCTCAGGGTCAGGTAGATCGCTCGGACTCGGCTCAGGGCCGGGTCTGGTGGTTCGCCCGTCGTCCATCTCCCCATCCGTTTCCCGCCCAACGTTAGGCAAACGGGGCGGGCGGGGGCGGCTGAGCCGCTCAGGCCGTGTCGGGGTCGGTGACCGGGTCGCGCCCGATGGCGCCCCCGTCGAAGTCCCTCAACGCGGCCAGGACGTCGTCGGTGGAGTCGCAGAAGTGGACGTAGCGGTCGTGGAGGTCGGCACCGAACAGCTCGCGCAGCAGCGGCCCGACCGGGAAGCGCTCCGTCCAGTGACCGTCGGTGTCGAGGAAGACCATGGGGCTGAAGGTGGAGTGGAACGTCAGGTAGTAGTTCTGCGCCGCGTCCTGGAACACCTCCTGGAGGGTGCCCGCCTTGCCGGGCGCGTAGACCACCCCGTGGTGGGCGATGGCGAGCAGGCCGTCCTCCCGCAGGGGGTTGGAGAAGTACTTGGCGATGTGGGTGGCGAACGGGGTCGGCGGCTCGTGTCCGTAGAACCACGTCGGGATGGCCAGGCTCCGTCCCCGTCGGGAGTCGGGGACGCCGGCGAGGATCCGGAACGCCGGTGCCTGCCATGCGTGGAGGCGGGCGATCAACCCCTCCGAGACCGTGCCACCGCGTGCCACCACCGTGTCCATCTCCTCGGGGAACTCGGCGTGCTCCCCCAGGTCGTCGAGCGCCCGGTCGAGATCCTCGGGGGTCGCCCGGTACAGCAACGCTCCGAGGTGGGTGGCCTCCATCGCACCCG
>JAAZBK010000120.1 GCA_012513855.1 Acidimicrobiales bacterium | reverse complement strand
TCGGCGCGGATCTTGTCGAGGCGGGAGTTGGCCTCCCAGTTCTGAGCGGCCTGCTCGATCTCGATCATGCGGGTCTCGACCGACGAGCCGGTGAGCTCGCTCATGCCCTTGGCCCGGGCGTAGCGCTGCTCGATCTTGTCTCGCACCTCGTTGAGCGTGGGGACGTCTTCGCCCACGGTCTCCGACAGCGACGACATCGCCTTGTTCATCTGCTCCTGCATCTTGGCCTGCTCGAGCTGGCTCAGGAGCTTCTGGCGCTCGGCCAGCTTCTTCTGCAGGAGCTGGCCGTTGGATGCGACGGCGGCCTTGGCCTGGTCGGACGCCTGGGCGGCACCGAAGTGCATGGTCTTGAGGTCTTCGACCTGGGCCTCGACCTCCACCAGCTGGGTGGCGATGGTCTCCGCCGCGCGGGTGTACTCGGCGGCCTTGGCTGCGTCGCCCGCCTTGGCCGCGTCGTCGGCCATCTTGACGGCCTGGCGCGCGTTGGCGTTGAGCTTGCCCAGGTGCTCGAGCGACCGGTTGAGCTGGAGCTCGGTCTGCTTCTGCTGGGCGATCACGTTGGCCGCGTGCTCCTTGAGCCGGCGGTGCTGGTCCTGGGCCTCGGTGATGGCCTGTTCCAGCTGGATCTTGGGATCCGCCTTCTCGTTGAACTTCTGGTTTGCGCCGGCGGTTAGGTACTTCCAGAGCCGCTTGAAGAACTTGATCATGGCGCCGACTCTACGGCACTCGCTCATTCGATGTAACGGGTACCGCCGGGCCGGGCGCCAGCGGCACCCAGCAGGACCCAAAGGCGGCGACCGTGGTGTGCTCAGACGCGGGGAGCGAAGCGACGCATGCCCGGGAGGCGGGCGAAGAGCTCGGCGATGCCGGGGACCCGCAACACCAAGATCGCGGCGAAGTAGCTGACCGCTCCGAGGGCGATCGCTCCCGCCAGGACCGGCACCAGCATCAGGGCCGAACCGGGCGACATCAGCGTGACCATGCCGTACACGAGGGCACCCATGAACACCGCCGCGGCCAGCAACCGCAGCCAGGTGGTGGCCAGCGCCTGCCAGTCGAAGCCGGGGGAGTGTCGCTGCAGCACGGCCACCGCGACCACCGCTGCCACGGTGTAGGCCAGCGCGAACGCGAGGGCCAGCCCCACCACGCCCCAGATGCGCACCAGCACCAGGGCGAACACGATGTTGAGCGCGTTCTCCAGCACGTTCACCATGAAGGGGATCTTGGTGTTCTTCATGGCGTAGAAGGCGCGGAGCGCGTACAGGTAGGTGGAGAAGCCCGGGAGGCCGATGGCGAAGGCCGCGATGATCCCGCCGAGGCCGAGCACCTTGTCCAGTTCGCCGGTGGCCACGAAGTCGATGTGGTCCAGGCCCTTCGGCAGGGCGACGTATCCGACGGCGGCCGGGATGATCAGCAGCCCGATGAGGCGGAACCCGAGCAGCAGGTGCTCGTTGAAGCCGGCCCGGTCGCCGCGGGCGTCGGCCCGCCCGAGCACGGGTTCGAAGGTGACCATGATCGACACCGCCAGCAGCCCGTGGGGGAGCTGGAAGTACTGGAACGCGGTCTGGTATCGGGTGGGATCACCCGACGACGGCTTGGCCAGGATCTGGATGACGATCACCGCCACCTGGTTGGCCATCACGTAGCCGAAGGTCCAGCCCGAGAGCCGGACCGCCTGGCGGACCGCCCGGTGCTTGAGGTCGACCTTGAACTTCAACCGGAAGCCGGTGCTCCGGACGACGGGGTACAACGACAGCGCCATGACCGCGATGCCGGCGGTGGTGCCGGCGCCGAGCACCCACAGGATTCGGGTGTCGGTGAGGGCGTCGTCGAGCGTCGGGTTGCCACCGGCCATCGATCCGGCCGCGAGGAGGGTGGCGATGGCGATGAGGTTGTTCAGCACCGGCGCCCAGGCCGCGGCCAGGAACCGGTGGCGGGCGTTCAGCACCGCCGACCACACGGCCATCAACCCGTAGAAGAAGACCTGGGGGGCGAACAGCAGGGCGAGCGGGATGCCCGCGGAGACGTAGTCGGCTCGTGACGACTCCGCGGATCCGGTCGACAGGAGCAGGATCAGCAGCGGCGCCGCCACCGCGGCCAGCGCGGTGACAACCACCAGTGCGACCAGCGCGAACGAGATGATGGCCGACGTGGCGTCGTCGCGACCGCCGCGCTCCAGGTCGTCGGTGAAGAGCGGCACGAGGGTGGCGGTGAGGATGCCCCCGAGGATCAGCTCGTAGATCATGTTGGGGGTGTTGTTGGCGTTGACGTAGGCGTCGTTCAGCCCCTGCCCGAGCAGGACGAGGATGAGGCTGGTGCGGATGAGGCCGCTGAGGCGCGACACCGCCGTGCCGCTGGCGACCGCGATGTTGCTGCGCAGCATCCCCTTGCCGACCGTGGCCTCGCGCGGAGCTTCGGCGTCGTCTGGGGCCACCACGTCGTCTGGGGCCACCACGTCGTCCGTGACCACCACGTCGTCCGTGACCACCACGTCGTCCGTGACCACCACCTCGGCGGGAACCGGACCCGACTCGGGGACCATCCAGATCTCGTCGGTTTCGGAGGAAGCGGTGGCGTAGGTGTCGTCGTCGGGGACGTTCAGCAGGGAGATGCCGGACGGACCCGGCTGCCACGTCGGGTCGACCATCGACTCCAACGGGTGCACCGCCACCGGAGCGCCGAGTGGTTCGATGGTCCGCGGGCGGAGGATCACCACATCGGGCCGGTGTGGATCCCGGTCGGGGAGGACGGTTCCGGCGGGCCGGGCGTCGTCGTCTGCGGACGCGGCGTCCGCTCCGGGACGGTCGGCCCCAGGGTCGGTCACGATCCCCTGGCGGTGCGTGGCTCGCCGCTGGGTCCGGCGGATCCGGGGCTGTTCAGGTCCTCGATGGCGAGTCGGAGCGAGGCCAGTTCGTCGACGATGCCCTCGACGTCATCGTCGAGGCTGGCCACGCCGCTCTGGCCACCCGACACCGACAGCTCGATGGCGCGGGTGACGCTCTCGTCCAGCCGCGCGTTCAACAGGTCGAGCCGGTCCTTGGTCGACTCGATGAGCGCGTCCATCCGTGCCGCCGTCTCCAACTGCGACTCCAGCGACCGGATCGTGCGAGCCTGGGTGTCGTTGGGCGTGTTGCCGCCCAGCGCGTTCTGCGCCTGTTGGAGCTCCCAGGCCGTCTCCCGGTCGTTGATCGCCCGGCGGGCCTCGGTGAGCAACTGACCCCGCTGGGCCACCTGCCAGCACTCGTCGACGGCGTCGTCCATCCGGTCGCCGACGGCACCCACCGCCGTCTTGAGGGGACCGTCGCGGAAGGTCCGGACCGCCTTGGTGAACCGTCCCTGGGCGCGGATCGCGTCGAGCACCGCGTGGCGCCAGGGCTCCTGCACCGCGAAGGCGTCGATGCTGGGCTTGGCGCTGTTGCGGGGCAGCGCCACGGCGATACGGGCGCCCAGGCCCACGACCCCGCCCACCACGGCTCCGACCGCGGCCAGCGGCACGCTCACCGGGGCCGTGGCCACGATCCCCACGGCCGCTCCGGCGCCGAAAGAGAGGATCCCGCTGGGCGACGTGAGGGCGCGAGCTACCGGCGGCGAGAAGAACCGATCGCGGAACGAGAGCTGGGCCACGCCATGTTTCTACCGCGAACCGTCCCCGGACCCCGAGCACAGCCGGTTCCGGACCGATCCCGGTGGTGGGATGCGTGGCGGTGATCAGAAGTTGGAGATGACCGCGGTGAAGACCTTGTGGATGTTCTCGGGGTTGCTGGCGTCGTAGGCGGCGGCGTTCGACGCCAGGGCGATCTGCTCCAGCGTGTCCTGGTCGGCCCGTTCGCCGTAGGCGATGGTGAAGATCCGGATCGGCTTGGCCGACTCGCCCGCGGTTCCCTCCTGCAGTTCGGTGAGCAGCCGCTGGAGCTGGGCCTGGTCGTCGTTCTTGTCCTCGTCCTCGTTCTTCCCGTCGGTGAGCAGCACGATGGCGTTGATCTTCGAGGGGTCGTAGTCGACGAGCATGTCCTGGTACGACGCGCTGGCCACCTGGTACAGGGGAGTGCCGTAGAGCGGGATCTGGTCCCGGATGCGGTTGGCCAGGCCCTCCCGGTTGGCGCCCATCGGCTGGATCGGCAAGAGGTCGAGGTACGACTCCGTGCCGGAGTCGCCGAGCCCGGTGGTGAAGATGCGCAGACCCACCTCGTCGGCCGAGTTGAACTCGCTGAGCGCGGTGATGGCGGCCTCCTTCGCCAGGTCGAGCTTGGTGTCGTCGCCGCCATTGACCGCTGGGTCCTTCATCGAACCCGAGACGTCGAGCACCAAGAGCACCCGGGCGGTCTTGCGCTGCTCCTTCCACTTGTCGAGCAGGCGGATCATCACCGGCGGTTCGGGCACCTGGAGGAGCGTGGACGGCTGGTTCGGGTCGACGCCGTTCTCGGCCACGATCGGCGCGCCGATGGCGACGTCGGGGTTGCCCGGCCTGAACCCGTACTCCAGCGCCTGCTCCTGGGCCTCGGGCCGTTGCACGAACTCGATGAACGCCTCCGCTCCGGTCCTGGCGTCGTCTGTCACCCACTCCGCGTCCAGCACGTACATCGGGCTGTCGCTGTAGATGGTGCCTTCCTTGGGATAGATGGCAACCAGCGGCGTGCGGGGTGCGCGGGGTACCTCGGCCGGGCCCAGGACCCCGTCGGGGTTGCCCATGTTGTAGTCGATCACCGACTTCTCCTCGACGGCGGCGGCCGAGGCGTACAGCAACGAGGTTCCCTCGCGATCGGTGCGGAACCAGTTGTTGAGGAACGTCATGGTGATGTCGCCGTAGTGCACCACCGAGCCCTCCACCTGGCTGGCGAACTCGGCGAAGCCGGGGCTGTCGAGGTCCTCGGTTGAGAGGTCGCGGGTCTTGCCCGTAGCGGCGTAGGCCTGGCCGATGAGGGCCGACAGGCCGCTGGTGGAGAAGTTGGGGTTGGTCTTGCCGAGCTTGAACGAGCCCCACTCGGGGTGGCCGTAGGCGGCCCAGCCCTCTGGTGACGTGGCCAGCGCGGCGATGTCGGCCCAGCCGATCGGGGTCTCGGGGTAGCCGAGGGCGTCGGCCATGGGCTTGGGCATCGCGATGACCAGCGGGGTGAGCTGGAGGGAGACGGCATCGCCGACCATGGCGGGCTGGCCCTTGTCGGCCAGGCGCTGGTTGAGGATCTGGCCCCAGCTCGACGCGGCGGGCGACCAGATCACCGGCTTCTCACCCTCGCTGGCATCGGTCCAGCCCGATGCCAGGAGGTCGGCCGCCCCGCCCGAGGCCTTGCTGTAGGGGCGGACGAACGCGCAGCCGCCGTCGAACTCGGCGTCGTCGGAACCGTTGAACGTGCGGGCCAGCGACGAGAGGAGGTCGATCTTCTCCGACGACACCGCCACGTCGACCGGCGTGCAGTCGCCGGGGTCCCCGAACCCGCTCGCATCGTTGCCGGCGGCGTCGTCGTCGGTGTCGCCGAACGAACAGGCCCCGGCCACCAGAGCCAGGGCGACCGCCGACAGCGCGAGCCGGGAGCGCAGCCAGCCGGGCCGGCGGTGGGGCGACGGGGACGGGGTCGACGGGGTCGATGGGATCGACATTGAGGGCTCCTCGGAGGAGTGGTGGGCGGCGGTCGAACGGCGGCGGTGCACAGGGCTGCTCCCACCTCGGTGCTGGGGCATCGGTCAGGTGACCTTGTCTCGGATGGCGTACACCTCGCCAGCCTGGCGTTGGTCGGAGACGGTGCCCGTGCCGGGCGTGAGGCCCAGCTCGGTGAACACGGCCTCCACGGCGGGGTCGCCGAGCAGCGCGTCGGCTGCCACCGGCGGGGTGTCGGACGAGCTCTGACGGGTGGCTATGACGACGGTGATCTCGGCTGCCGGCGTGAGCGTGTGGACGGCTGCGTTGCGTCCTGCGAGTCGTGGACTGGTGGGGGCGACCTCGAGCGCCGGTACCGGACCGACCACGATCGAGAGGGCGCCGCTGGTGGTGATGAAGGTTCGGATCTGGTCGACGTAGTCGCTCTGGCCGCCCTGTGGGCTGTCGATCACCCGCCGCAGGGTCGAGGCGTTCACCTGGGTGTAGTCGCCCTCGTCGGGTACGAGGGAGCCGGCGATGGGGTGCAGCCGGGCGAGGCTCTGGGCGGTGGTGCCGCTGCCCACCCCGACCGGCACGCCCTGCTCTGCGCCGGCGACCACGCAGGCGAGCCAGGTCGAGGTCGGCCCGCACTCCGACGTTCCGTCGAAGGTGAGCACGCCCAGCGGCGCCGACGCGAGGGCTTCGGTGGCACCCCACGTGTCGGGCCGGTCGAAGTTCGCGATTCCCGGCGCAGGATCCCACGTGATCCACCCGTCGACGGTGAGGTCGTCGGCCGCGGCACCCGACAGCGTCAGGCTTGGAGCCGCCGTGATGGTGCCCGCCTCGACGAGGGCGTCGCACACCGCCTGGAGGTCTCGCTCGCAGGCCACCACCGGGGCACCGGCGTTCTGACGCCCGTTCGAGCCGTCGGGCCCGTCGGCCGTGGAGTCGTCGCCTGCGATCACCGAACGGAGGAAGAAGGCGCCCGCGATGAGCCCGATGGCGCCGACGACCGCCAGGATTCTCTCCCTCATGGCCACCGACGCTACCCAAGGAGGGTGACAGAGGTGACCACGGCCCTCCGCCGATGCGCCTGACAGCCGCGGCCAGGGCCCAGGCGGCTCGCGGGCGGGTCGTGGCAAAGGGTGGCCGTGACGCCTCGGTTCTGCCCGCGGCATCGGCGGTTCGGGCGGGTCGCGGGCAAAAGGTGGCCATGACGCTTCGGTTCTGCCCGGCGTCAGCCCGGCGGCATCGGCTGCGGTTCGGCCGGGTGCGGGCGACGGAGCGGCGCGCGGGTCAGGCGGTGTTGGAGTGGCGCGGGCCTTCGCCGGGCTTGGCGATGTCGTCCTCGATGAGCGTGGTGAGGTCTTCGTCGGTGGGGTTCTCCATGGCCACCACCCGGCCGGCCTGGCGGGCGACGGCGTCCTCGAACAGGTTGCGGGCCAGCCGGCCGTTGCCGAAACCCTTGTCCCGCGGGACCGAGGCGAACCAGGCCTTCACCGCGGCCTCGGCGCCCTCGTCGGGGTGGTAGCCGGCCCTGTCTCCGGTCATCACGAAGATCTCCCACAGCTCGTCGTCGGAGTAGTCGGGGAAGAAGATGGTCTTGGGGAAGCGAGAGGCCAGGCCGGGGTTGGCGGCGATGAACTCGGCCATCTCGGCCGGGTAGCCGGCGGCGATCACCACCAGTTCGTCTCGTCGGTCCTCGATCACCTTCACGAGGGTGTCGATGGCCTCCTTGCCGAAGTCGTTCTCTCCACCGCGGGCCAGCGCGTACGCCTCGTCGACCAGGAGGACGCCGCCCACCGCCCGCTCGGCCACCTCCATCACCTTCAGCGCGGTCTGCCCGACGAACCCCGACACCAGTCCGGAGCGGTCGGTCTCGATCAGCTGGCCCTTCTCGACCACGCCGAGCGACCGGTAGATCTCGGCCAGCAGCCGGGCGACGGTGGTCTTGCCGGTGCCCGGGTTGCCCGTGAACACGAGGTGACGGCTCTGCGGTGAGGTCGGGAGGTCCCGTTCGGCCCTGAGCTGTTGGACGCGCAGGAGGTTGGTGACCAGCCGGACCTCGGTCTTCACGCTGTCGAGGCCGACCAGCTCCTGAAGCTCGGCGAGGACCTCCTCCAGCGGTCGGGCAGGGGGCAGTTCCTCCTCGGTCTCGGCCTCCTCCTCGATGTCGGAGTCGGCGCGGACGGCCGCCGCGGGAGGGCTGCCCTCGCCGCCACCCCCGTCGCCCGCATCCGCGCCACCCTCGCCCTGGGGCTTGGCCGTGGCGGGGCCACGACCGGCCAGGGGCGACGAGGGTAGCCCGTCCATGGCGTCGAGCAGGTGGGTCCGCAGACGGTCGATGGCGCCCAGCTCGGCGCGGGACGGAGACGCGTCGAGCGCGGCCACGGTGAAGGCGAGGTGCAACGCCCGGTCGTAGTAGGTGCGGCTGTTGGCGGTGCCGAAGCGCCGGTCGGCCGAGATCAGTATCTCGGCCATGGGAGACGGCTTCTCCAGCCACTCCGAGCGCCCGACGAACAGGTCGCTCTGACGGAGGTCGTCGGCCTTGGCTGCACCCAGCTCGTCGGGCATGAGGCGCCAGAACGAGAAGATGACGCCCCACAGCTCCGCGTCGGTGTGGCGCCGGTCGACGTCGATGAGCGCAGTGACGAGGTTGAACGCCTCGGTGGTGACGTCGCTCTCGAGCTTGCGACCGTCGATCGAGGGCAGCCTGCTCACCACATCTCGCATGGCGTCGCTGACGTCGGCGACGAACGCCTCGACCGCCCGCTGCATCTGCTTCGGTTCGTTGCTCATGTTCAGTCCCGATGGCCGGGGCCGGCGACGTCGCTCGTCCGGGTCGTCCGGGCCGGCCGCTGACCATGATGGCCGCGGATCACCGGGGATCGCGCCACATCAGCCACAGCATCGGGCCGCCCTTGGCGAAGCGGTGTTCGGAGGTCACCTCGAAGCCGTGGCGGGCGTAGAACGCGATGTTCGACTCCTTCGACGACTCCAGGTAGGCGGGAACGCCCTCCTCGTCGCAGCGGTCGGTCACCGCGTGGATGAGGGCCGACCCGACCCCGCGGCCCTGGTGGGACGGATCGGTGCCGAGGATCGACAGGTACCAGTGCGGAGGATCCTTCGGGTGCTCGCGCTCCATGGCGGTGAGGGAGGCGAGCGCCCTGGGCAGCCGGGCACCCAGGAGCCGGAAGGCGGGCGGTGCGATCCGGAGGGTCTGGCCGACGGTGCTCCTCCAGTGGTCGGGCGCGCACCACAGCGCGGCGCCGCCGAGGTTCTCGTCGACCAGGACCTGTCCGGGGCCGGAGAGGATGCTCCGGGCGTCGGCCTCGAAGAACCCCGGTGCGCCACGGTGGTAGCGCTGCTCGTCGTGACTGGTGAGCCAGGTCCAGATGGGATCGTCGGCGAAGGCGTTGGCCAGGGCCTTCCCCACCTGGGGGAGGTCTGCGGGCGTCGCAGAGCGGATGGTGGGCACGGGCGGCACCCGGCAAAGCTACGCCCGACCACGAGGACCGACGAGCGCTCCGGCCGAGGGCTCCGGCCCGGGGCCCCGGGCCAGGGCTCCGGTCGAGGGCCGTGGCCCAGCGGGTCGGGCGGCTGTCCGGGCAGCCGGCGAGGGGGGCGGCCTGCGATCGGGGCGGTGCCTGGTTGCCCCGGTACCCTTCGTGGTCGTGACCGCTACTCCCATCGCCGATCTGGGGCAGCGCGCCAAGGCCGCCGCCCGCTCCCTCGCCACCGCGTCCACCTCCCAGAAGGACGACGCCCTCCTCGCCGCCGCCGACCTGCTGGTGGCGCGCACGGCCGACCTCCTGACCGCCAACGCCGCCGACGTCGACCGGGCCGTGGCCGACGGCGTCACCCCAACGGTGGTCGACCGGCTCCGGCTCGACGAGAACCGCGTGGCGGCGATGGCCGGCGGCCTCCGCCAGGTGGCGGGCCTGCCCGACCCGGTGGGCGAGGTGCTCGACGGCTGGGTGCGGCCGAACGGCCTGCGGATCTCGCGGGTGAGGGTGCCGCTCGGGGTGGTGGCGATCATCTACGAGAACCGACCCAACGTCACCTCCGACGCCGCCGGCCTGTGCCTCAAGTCGGGCAACGCCGCCTTCCTGCGCGGCTCGTCGGGCGCCATCACCTCCAACATCGCCATCGCCGGCGTGATCCGCGAGGCGTACGAGTCGGTGGGGATCCCTGCCGACGCCCTGGTCCTGGTGGAGGACACCAGCAGGGAGGCGGCCACCGAGTTCATGCGCCAGCGCGCCTACATCGACGTCCTGATCCCCCGGGGTGGGCCGTCGCTCATCCAGTCGATCCTCACCAACGCCACCGTCCCCTACGTGATCGACGGCGACGGCAACTGCCACGTCTACGTCGACGAGTCGGCCGACCTGGAGATGGCGGCCCGGATCGTCACCAACGCCAAGACCCAGCGCCCCTCGGTGTGCAACGCGGCCGAGACGCTCCTGGTCCACAAGTCGGTGGCCGAGGAGTTCCTGGCGGGTCTGGACACCGTCCTCCCCGGCGTCGAGGTGGTGGCCGACCCGACCACGGTCGGCCTCCTGCCCGCCTCGCTCGGTGCCACCGAGGCGTCGGAGTCCGACTGGGAGAGCGAGTTCCTCGACCTGAAGATGGCCGTGAAGGTGGTCGACACCCTCGACGATGCCATCGACCACATCACCCGCTACGGGTCGGGTCACAGCGAGGCCATCGTCACCCGGTCGATCGAGGCCGCCGATCGCTTCACCACCGAGGTCGACGCCGCCGCCGTGGTGGTGAACGCCAGCACCCGCTTCGTCGACGGCGAGGAGTTCGGCTTCGGTGCTGAGATCGGCATCAGCACCCAGAAGCTCCATGCCCGCGGCCCGATGGGCCTCCGGGAGCTGACCACCGCCAAGTACATAGTGAGGGGCACCGGCCAGACCCGCGGCTGACCCGGGGGCCAGGTGCGGCGAGCCGCGCCGATCGCCGAGGGGCGATCGTGCGGGCATCGGCGATCGTGCGGGCATACGGGTAGCGCGTAGCCACCGCTGTGCTCTGGCGTTGGCGCGTGGATGGGTGGTCGGGCGAACCGACGGCGCGTGGGTCAGGCCGCGGGCATGCGCTCGCTTACCTTGGCGCCCAGCTCGTGAGCGTGCTTCGACAGGTCGGCGGCCCGGGCCTCCACCTGGGGCCGTAGCTCGGCCGCCTTGTGCTGGACCTGGGCCGACAGCTCGGCGGCCTTGTGCTGGACATGGTGCGACAGCTCGCCCACCTTGGCCTGGGCCTGGGGCATCACGATGTCGGCCTCGACCCGGGCCTGGTCCCAGCCCTTGCGGGCCAGCTTGCGGGCAACCTTGGCCTCCCTGGCCGCCACGACTGTGGCGACCTTGGCCTCCCGCTTGGCGACGCCGGCAGCCAGCTGGGCCTCGCGGCGAGCCAGCGCGGCCGCCTTGCGGGCCGAGGCGCCGGCCTTCTCGATGCCCAGCCTGCCCGCCTTGCCCGCCACCTTGGCGTTGGCCTTCACCAGCTTGGCCTCGGCCTTGGCCAGGCGACGGGCGGCCCTGGTGTTGGCCGCTGCGGCCTGGGCGGCCACCGACGCGTTGGCCCGGGCCGCCTTGGCCGCCACCGCTGATTCCTGGCTCAGGTGCTGGGCCTTCCACATCAGACCGGGCTTGCCGGCGGTGTCGGCCGAAGCCAGGATCAGCCCGCCGAGCAGGCTGACGTTCTTCATGAAGTGGGCCTGCTGCTCCTTGCGCTCGTCTCCCTCGAGCTCCCAGAAGCGGTGGGCGGCGAAGGTGCTCGGCACGATGGTGGCGGCCAGGGCCACCGATGAGATCCGCGGCATCTTCCCGATGGCGAGCAGCGCACCGGCGGCCAGCTGCACGCCGGCGTTGACCTTCACGTAGGTCTCGGTCTCGAAGGGCAGAGGCTGGCCCGAAGCCACCCCACGGACGTTGGCACGGAGGTTGGAGGCCTGGAGGGTGATCTCGTCGCTGGCGGCCGCGGCCGAGTCGGCGGCCGCGCTGGCCGGCCCCCCGGCCCGATCGCTGGTCATCACCGCCCGGGCGGCAGCATCGTCGACCCGGCCGGCCACCGACTCGGTGGCCGCCTCGACCGACCGGGTGGCGCGAGAGACCTGGTCACCGGCCATGCCGGCCACCTTCTCGGCCGCCGGCTGGGCGGTCTCCTTTATGAGGTCGACCACCGGTTCGGCCCGCTCGGCCCGGGGACCGGGGTTCCTGAGGGCATCGACCGCCTCGGAGATGAACACCGAGGCGAGGAGCGGGCGGGCGAGCAGGCGCACGATCATCTGCGGGCACTGCCCGTCGTCCAGCCCGTCAAACGATTGACCGGGCGGTCAAGCGCGGCGGTAGCCTGCGCCAATGACCGACTATCGCTTCGAGTCCGTCCCCGAGGTCCGCGAGGGCCTCCGCAAGGTCGACTACCTCTCCGACGAGGGCATCGCCGGCATCGTCTACCTGGCCGATCGCCTTCAGAAGCCGATCCTCGTGGAGGGTCCGGCGGGCACCGGCAAGACCCAGCTGGCCAAGTCGGTGGCGGAGATGATCGGCGCCCGGCTGATCCGCCTCCAGTGCTACGAGGGGCTCGACGAGGCCAAGGCGCTCTACGAGTGGAACTACAAGAAGCAGCTCCTGCGCATCCAGGCGTCGGGCGGCGAGGGCGACTCCTGGGAGACGGTCGAGGACGACCTCTTCTCCGACGAGTTCCTGCTGGAGCGCCCGCTGCTGGAGGCGATCCGAGCCGACGAGCCGGTGGTCCTGCTCATCGACGAGGTCGACCGAGTGGAGGTCGAGACCGAGGCGCTCCTGCTGGAGATCCTGTCCGACTACCAGGTCTCCATCCCCGAGCTGGGCACCATCACCGCCAAGCAGATCCCGCTGGTGTTCCTCACGTCGAACAACACCCGCGAGCTGTCAGAGGCCCTGAAGCGCCGGTGCCTGTTCCTCCACGTCGACTACCCCGACATGGACCGCGAGAAGGAGATCGTCCTCACCAAGGTCCCCGACATCACCGAGAACCTGGCCGACCAGGTCGCCCGCATCGTGCGGTCGCTGCGCCAGCTGGAGCTCAAGAAGGCGCCCTCGGTATCGGAGACGCTCGACTGGGCCAACACCTTGATGCTGCTCGGCGTAGAGCAGATCGACGCAGACACGGCGTCGGACACCGCAAACATCTTGCTCAAGTACCAGTCCGACATCGCCAAGGCGGTTCGGGAGTTCGCGGCAGACAAGCAGGGGTTCAAGCAGTTCGCCCCCGGCCCCAAGTAGAGGTCTCGTACCAGTGACGTCGCCCGACCAGCCCACCCCGGATCCCGTCTCCAACGGAGGCGCGGAGTCGGTGGGCGCTGGCGGAGCTGGGGTCGACACCGTCGATCCCGCCGAGCTGCTGGCCGGTGGCCCGATCCTCGAACTGCTCAACGGCTTCATCGCCGAGCTGCGAGAGGCGGGGCTCCCGGTGAGCCTCACCGAGAACCTCGACGCCATGGAGGCGATCCGCCACATCCCGTTGGAGGACCGCGAGGCGTTCAAGTACGCGCTGGCCGCCACCCTGGTGAAGAACAACGCCCACTGGCGGGCGTTCGAGACGGTCTTCGAGGTCTACTTCTCGCTCCGCGGCTCCAAGTACGCGATCGACGACGACACGCTCGACGCCGACCTGAGCGACCTCCTCGACGACGACATCGAGCGCGACGGTCAGGGCGAGGGCGGTGGCCAGTCGGGGCAGGGCGGTGGTCAGGCCCTCACCCCCGAAGAGCTCCAGCAGCTGCTCTACCAGGCGATGATGAAGGGCGACGAGGCCCTGATGCGCGCCATCGCCCGCCAGGCCGTCAAGCGCTTCGCCGGCATGGAGCCCGGCCGGCCCGTCGGCGGCACCTACTACCTCTACCGAACTCTCCGGAACCTCGACCTCGAGGGCGTCATGGAGAAGATGATGGAGGCCAGCCGCCAGCAGGCCGGCGAGGACGGCGACCCGATGACGGCGCTGGAGGAGCGGCTCGAGCGAGACGAGTTCGAGCACCGCATCGACGCGCTCAAGAAGGAGATCGAGGCCGAGATCCGCCGCCGGTTGGTGGCCGACCGAGGGGTCGAGGCCATGGCCAAGACCCTCCGCAAGCCCCTGCCGGAGGACGTCGACTTCATGCACGCCTCGCGGGAGGAGATGGTGGGTCTGCGCAAGGCGCTGATCCCGCTCACCCGCCGCCTCGCCGTGCGCCTGGCCCGCAAGCGCCGTCACAACCGGCGTGGCCCGCTCGACTTCCGCCGCACCGTCCGCGCCTCGCTGTCCTACGGCGGCGTGCCGGCCGAACCGAAGTTCCGCCATCCCCGGCCCCACAAGCCCGAGATCTTCGTGATCGCCGACATCTCCGGCTCGGTCGCCGCCTTCGCCCGGTTCACGCTGATGCTCGTGTACGCCATCAGCGGGCAGTTCTCCAAGGTCCGGTCGTTCGTGTTCATCGACGGGATCGACGAGGTCACGTCGTACTTCGAGGGCGTCGAGGACGTCACCGAGGCAGTGCACCGGGTGAACACCGAGGCCGACGTGGTGTGGGTCGACGGGCACTCCGACTACGGCCACGCCTTCGAGGTGTTCCACAACAAGTGGGGCAAGGAGATCGGTCCCAAGACCACCGTGATCATCCTCGGCGACGCCCGCAACAACTACCACGCGTCGCAGGCCTGGGTGATCAAGGAGATGCAGCACCGCGCCCGCCACGTCTACTGGCTGAACCCCGAGCCCAAGAGCTACTGGGACACCGGTGATTCCATCGTGAGCGACTACGGAAACTTCTGCGACGGCGTCTACGAGTGCCGCAACCTCCGCCAACTGGAGAAGTTCGTGGAGACCCTCACCTGACCTTGGCGTTGGCGTCTCCGACGGTCATACTTGGGTGAAGTCGATGGGCATGCACTGCAACGTGTTTCGAGGGGGAAACGGTGTTGGATCTGTTCGATTTGCGATGGTCTCCGACGAGCCTGGTCACGGTCCACGCCGGGTGCCACGGGCGTTCGACCCGGCGAACTGATGGAACGTTGCCGGGCTTCGCATCGGCCGGGTGTTCGTCGTGAAGCGCCCCAAGTCGAAGCCGAAGCCGGAGAAGGGGTTCGTCGCAGAACGGCCCGCTGGCCGCATCGCTCGGTGGTACCAACGACGGGCGCGCACGGGGTTCGTGTCGGCTCCCAAGTTCGACAACCTGGAGTGGTTCACCAAGCGCTTCGGCAAGAGGGGCGTGGTGGTCGCCATGTCGAAGCAGATGCGTTGGGCGGTTGGTGGCGCGCTCGTGGTGCTCGGGGGCCTCACGCTCTACGCGGTGAACGGTTCACCCGGCGGCGATGGTCGGACCCGAACCATGGCTGCGGCTCCTGTCACCACCGTGGTAGCTCCCACCACCACCACGACGGCAGCGCCCACCACCACCACCCTGCCGTTGGACGATCCCGCGGTCTGTGACGCCCGGGCCGCCGTCACATCGGCGAGCCTCATGCTGGAGGAGAACATGGATGGCGGGAGCGTGGTCGAGACGCTCGAGACCATCGCTGGAGGCCTCGATGTCATGAGCGCCGCGTCGGATCATCCCGACCTCGTCTCGGCCGCCCAGACCATGGCGCCCGTGGTCGACGAAGCGTTGGGGTTGGTGACGGCCGGCCCGTCGCAAGACCTCAACGAGCTCGCCGCGAGCCCGGAGTTCGTGGAGAACCCGATCTTCGCCGACTCGGCGATCCTCGAGTCGATGGAGACCTTCTTCGCCTACGACCTGAACTGCGCGTCGGCCTGAGCGATCACCGGCATCAGCTTCGGGTGACGGCTGCTCGGGTCCTCTTCCCTGCCTTCCTGGCCACGTCGAGCACCGGCAGGGAACGGAGGTAGAACGGGCGGACGGCCGCCGGCAGAACGCACGGCAACGAGAAGAGCATCGCCGTCCTGGGAAGGTTGTAGACGCCCCGGATGAACTCGAGCGAGTCGGCCTCGTACGCAGCGACGTCGACGTCGGGGCCACCAGGGGACCGCCCGTTTCGCGAGCGGTGCGCGGCACCGACCAGCTCCGCAGCGCGTCGACCCGAGTAGATCGCGAACGCGATTCCCTCGCCGGTGTAGGGGTGGATCAGCCCTGCTGCGTCACCTGTCAGCAGGTAGCCCTGTCCGCCGAGAGATCGTTGGAGCGCCACCCGGCCGTGCCGCATCGGAACGAGGCTGAGGTTCGCCGCCTCGACCTTGCCTTCGCGCCGACCGGACCCGATGTAGCGGCGGACCAGGTCGTCCTCGAAGTGCGATTCCAAGCGGTGCCGGGCGTTCACCTGTTCCTTGCCGAACCCGAACCAGCCGACGTTGGCCGAGCTCCGGCCGTCGATCACCGTCGGGAAGAACCAGAAGTATCCGTGGTGATCGGGATCGATGATGAAGACCAGCCCGTCATCCGACGGCGGAACGTCGCTGACGTACTGGCGGACGGCGATCGGCGGCGGTTGGGGCGGGCCCGTGCGGGTCTTGCGCCTGACGACGCTGTTGGACCCGTCGGCTGCGACGACCACGGACGCTCTGACCTCGATGGTCCGGCCGTCCACCTTCGCCACGACCCCCGCGACCCGGTCTCCGTCGAGGATGACGTCGACCACCCTCGCGCCCTCGACCCGGGTGGCGCCGTCGTGCGCGGAAGCGTCCCACAGGAGCATGTCGAACGTTCGACGCGGGATGACATCGAGCTCCTGGTCCTCCCGGCTGAACACCTGGCCGTTCGGGAAGCGGACCGTGTAGCGCCGCGTGTAGCTCTCCGTCGGAATGCGGCCACCCAACTCCGGGAACACCTCGCCCACCAGGGGAAGAGACGTGTGGGTGAGCGCATCTCCGCACACCTTGTCGCGGGGGAACGAGGCCTTGTCGAGGACCAGGACCGCGGCATCGGGACACAGGTCGCGGAGGGTTCGGACGAACGACGAGCCGGCCGGACCACCGCCGACCACGATCACGTCGTAGCGAGAGTGCAGCTCAACCACGACGATGCCGGCCGGTGGTCGATGACCCGCCCGTCGAAGGCGCGCCCGGCTCCATGTGGGCAGGCATCACCAACCCGGCGATGGAGAGCACGGTGAGCGCCACGTCCAGCGGGGTCTCAGTGGTCCCGGTGAGCGATGAGCACAGCAGCATCGGCCAGCAAGGTGGCGATGGCGGGATCGATCGGTGCGTGGCCGATGGCACCGAGCGCCTGCTGGATCAACTGTTCGATGCGATCCTCGAGGTGGGTTCGTGCGCCGGAGCGCTCGAGGATCTCGATGGCCCGGACTGGGTCGTCGGCATCCATCTGTGGCGATCCCAGGCGCAGGAGAACGGCCTTGTCGGCGCCGTCGGTTCGCTCGATGCCCAGTTCCAGGAGCGCGGTGACCTTGCCCTGGGCGAGGTCGTCGCCCACCGGCTTTCCGGTGACGGTCGGGTCACCGAACGCGCCGAGCAGGTCGTCGCGCAGCTGGAACGCGTGGCCGACGGGCCGGCCGTAGGCGGTGAGCGGTTCGGCGAGGTCGTGGGCCCTTCCCGCCAGCGTGGCCCCCATGATCAAGGGGTTGACCACGGTGTAGCGGGCGGTCTTCAGCTCGACGATCTGATCGGCCACGTATCGACCCTCGGTGGCGCCCTGCGCCGCGGCGTCGATGTCGAGGTACTGCCCCACCATGAGGTCGGCGCACATGGTGAAGAACAGGTTGGAGACGTCGGTGGGCAGGTGGGAGATCAGCTGGGCGGCGTGGGCGAAGGCGAGGTCGCCCATCAGGATCGCGACGCTGTCGCCGTAGTGGACGGGGTCACCTCGCAGCCCGAGCGCTTCGTGACGCCGGGCGTAGGTGACGTGGATGGTGTCGACCGAACGGCGGGTGTCGGCCCTGTCCATCACGTCGTCGTGGATGAGGGCGAAGGTGTGCAGGAGCTCGACGGAGAGGGCGGCGTCGATGACCCGTCGGTCGTCGCGCTGGCCGCCGGCGCCCTCGAAGGCCCAGAACGTGAACGCCGGACGGAGGCGCTTGCCGCCGGACAGGGCGAGCTTGCGGTACTGGTCGAGCACCTCGTGCTCGTCGGCCCCGGGGGTGACGTTGGCGTTGCCCCCGGTCTGCTCCCACTGCTCGATGTGGCGGTCTACCAGCGAGGCGATCTCGTCGTGGACGATCTCTGCCACGCGGGCCAGCTCCACGAGCACTTCGCCGGCGGCCTGGTCGTTCATGGGAGATCCTCGATCTGGCTGTAGGCGGAGGTGCCGCTGGGTAGGTGGCCGGCGTCGAACGACCCATCTTCTAGTCCGGCTGCCACCAGTACGGGCAGCAGCCAAGGCGTGAAGGAGTCGGGGGCGGCGGACATCTCAGCGGCGAGGTCTGCCGGGGTGATCCACCGGACGGCGGCCACCTCGTGGGGGTCGGGAACCGGGTCGACGTATGCGCGGCCGACGAACACGTGGTCCAGCTCGTGCTCGGTCAGCCCGGAATCGGGGTCCAGCGCTCGATAGGAGAACATCCCCGCCAGGGTGAGGTGGCAGCGCACCGACAGCTCCTCCTCCAGCCGCCGGAGAGCGGCGTTGGCCACGGGTTCACCGGGTAGGGGATGCGTGCAGACGGTGTTGGACCACCGGCCGGCGAACAGCGCCTTGCCGGCTGCCCGCTGTTGCAGCAGCACCCGTCCATCGTTCCCGATCACCACCACCGATATGGCGAGGTGGCGGATGGCGTCGCGGTGAGCGGCCAGGCGCGGCGCGGTGCCCACCACCTCGCCCGAGTCGTCGACCGTGACCACCATGGGTTCGTTCATCTGGTCGCTCTCAGCGAGCCGAGTCGCCGACGTCGCTCGACGCACCACTGGTGATCTCGACGTCGCCGGGGAGAGAGGGAGCTGGCACCGCAGAACGGTCGGGCAGCCGGGTCACCACGTCGCCTCGCTGATCCAGTTGGGGGACCAACGTGGCCAGGGTGCCGAAGAGCGCGGGGGCGCCCTGTTCGACCAGCCGGTTGGTGACGACGAACTGGCGGGCGCGGTCGGCGATGGCGTCGGCCCGGCCCGGCTCGGTGTACAGGCGCAGGAGCTCGTCGGCCATGGAGTGGACGTCGAGGTACGGCACCACCGTGGCCAGGGGGTGGCCTCCGCCGGCCGCCGCGAACTCGGTGATCCCTCCGTTCTCGAAGCTCACCACCGGCACCCCGAGCGCGGATGCCTCCAGGACCGCGAGCGGGTAGGCGTCTTCGCGCGACGTGAGGGCGAAGGCGTCGAGGGCTGCCAGCACGTCGACCGCGTCCTCGATCTCGCCCGTGAGGTGGAAGCGGTCGGCGATTCCCAGGGTCTCGAAGTCGTGGGCGAGCTGCCAGCCGGGCGAGCTGTCGACCGGGCCGCCGATCCACACGTAGTGGATCGGGAGGTCGGGCCGGATGTGGGTGAGGGCGCTGGCGACCCGGGCGAAGACCTCGGGGGCCTTGCGCCAGTCGGGGCGACCCATCCCGCCGATCACGAACGCATCGTCGG